>JAYTVX010000365.1:0-7298 GCA_043743775.1 Bacteroidales bacterium
ACAATAAATAATTTCACCTATAAAATATGAATAAAAAGCTCTTAATCCGTGACGTTACTCTTCGTGATGGTCAGCAATCGCTATTTGCAACCCGCATGACTCAGAAACAGGTCGATAGGGTTTTACCCCTTTTCAAGGAGGCAAATTTCTATGCTCTTGAGGTTTGGGGTGGTGCAGTACCTGATTCTATTATGCGTTATCTAAATGAAGACCCATGGGAACGGCTTGAGAAGATTAAAAGTGTAATAGGTGAAACATCTAAACTTACAGCACTCTCAAGGGGTAGAAATTTATTTGGTTATAACCCATACCCCGAGGAAGTAATCGAAGGATTTAACAGAAACGCCGTAAAGTCAGGTATTTCAATTATGCGTATCTTCGATGCACTGAACGATACTGAAAATATTCGTAGTACAATTAAGTATGTCAAAGAGAATGGTGGTATTGCCGATGCCACTGTTTGCTATACTGTAGACCCTAAGTTTACAACCAAAGATAGATTGATATCCCTTGTTAAAGGTAAACCCCTACCTAAAAAGATATTTAGTATCGAATATTTTGTTAAAAAGGCAAAGGAGCTCGAAGATATGGGTGCCGATATGATCTCACTAAAAGATATGGCTGGTTTAGTCACACCTGAACGCTCAAGCGAGATTATTTTAGCCCTAAAAAAGGAGCTAAATGTCCCCATTGATTTCCATACCCACTGTACACCTGGTTATGGCTTATCGGCCACTCTAATGGCTATTATTAAAGGGGTTGATATTGTTGATACAGCAATCCTTAGTTTTGCCGGAGGTCCAGCAGCACCTTCATTTGAAATCATTCAGATTTTCTGCAACAAGTTGAATATCGAAACTGGGGTAAACCTTGATGCGGTTGTCAAAATCAATACCGAGCTGAAGGAGATTCGTAAAGAGATGAAGGATTTCGATAGCTATCAGCTTTTCCCTATCGAATTTGATATTACCCAAGATACTTTACCCCCTCATATCGAAAAGCTATTTGATGATGCAATTACCTTTGCTCATAGTGATAAGTATGATGATCTCCTTAAAAACTGCTTAGCAATTGAGAAGTACTTCAACTTCCCTGAGCCCGATGTAGAGGTGAAAAATGCAGAGGTACCAGGAGGTATGTATACTAACATGCTTGCTCAACTAAAACAGCTCAAACTTGAGCAGCTCCTTCCTAGAGTTCTTGAGATAATTCCAACCGTTAGATTAGCATCAGGTTGCCCACCATTGGTAACACCAACAAGCCAGATAGTAGGCGTTCAAGCAGTAAATTGTGTAATCGACGAGAATAAAGGTGTTCCTTTTTACACTAATAAATCTATTCAGTATGTCAACCTCGTAATGGGTGTATATGGTAATACTCCAATACCGGTTGATCCTGATTTTCGTTTGCAGATAACAGGATCACGTGAAGAAAAACCTTACGATACCTCAAAGTATCAGAAACAACCAAATCCTGTATTCACAGAGTTTGGTGATGCTCGACTTGCTGTAAATGAGAAGGAAGAACTGTTACTTGAACTCTTCCCAAATGTTGCTGAAAAATTCTTAAAGGATAGAATCGTTGCCCGCTACATGGATGCCATTAGAAAGGAACAGGATAAGAAGCGTAAAGCAATCGAAGAGGAGAAGCATAAATACGAGATGCTGAGCAACGAAGAGAAACGAGAAAGGCTTATCAATGGGCTTTTTAATGCATGGTAGTTCATTAAATGAATAATAAGTAAATACTAGTTTAACAAAAAACCCTCAATATTCTTGAGGGTTTTTTCGTTTGGTTTATCTAGGAATATACCGTGCAATACGCTTTGCCAAGCGACGGAACTTGAAGCGTTCCATATAGCTACTTATCATTCGCAATATGTTAAACCACAAGAATAGGTAAAAAACAAATGACATGAACCAGATAGCAACAGCATTAAACCAAAATGTAGGGATAGACCACGAACCAATCCTTTTTTCATAAGCAAAAAGGGGTGCACGTCCATCAATTGATGTTGGAGTTGCATAAACTGGATTATACCTGCGAATAAGCCTATCACCGACCTCTTCAACCTTATTAATCTCATTATTGTTCAGCAATAGGTTATCTAACGCTTTATTGTTATAGGTTAGGCTTAGCTGATACACTGCATTATCGGTTCCTAGCTTACGCTTGAGTTCATTGTAATGGGCATCCTTTTTATCGCTTACCTTTTGAAACAAAGAGGTAAAGTATGAACGAAGCTGTAAAAGCAAATCCTTAGTATAACTAATACTTTCAAGAGTAACCCTATTAGGGCTTAATAATGATGTATCAGGGTAAACTATGTTATTTATAGGGTAATCACGCGATAGCAAAGCAATTTCATTCTGAACTACCCTAAGATTATGATCAGTATGAGATGTATGTTTATTAAGAATGATATCCTTCAACGATTCATCGAGAAGGATTTGAAGCTTTGGAATTAAAAAGGAAGCATAATAAGTACTCGTACTCTGCTCCTTATTATATTCGAAGAACTCCTTTTCGTATCGATTCGCTGTAAACTGATGAACACAGAGTGCTTCGTAAGACCATCGGCTTACCATTATATCACCTATAAATGGAACATATTCAGGGTTACTAATATTCTTATGCAACTTGCTATAGTTTACAATAACGCCACTAAACAGCAGTTGGGGGACAAGTATTAAAGGAATCATTACATAGATTGCAACGACTGAATTCAGTGCTGCTGATATATTAAGCCCAATAAGATTTGCGCATACAGCAGTTGAGAATAGTATTAGCCAATGGCTAAATATCATCCCTTTAATCTCAAGTATCGAATTGCCAACCAACACGAATAGTAGTGATTGAATCGCCGAAAAAATGATTAAAACGAGAACCTTAGAGTTGATATAGCTAAAGTAGCTTAGGTTGAGGAATCTCTCACGCTGGCGCACCTTCCTATCGCGAATAATATCCTCAGCGCTAATCGTCAAACCCAAGAATAGCGTTGCCACAACGCTCATAAAAAGGTAACTTGGTATATTATCGTTATTGCTAAAGATGTACTCATTGGGATTATTTAGAGTACCACCTATATACTTCGTAAAGTAACCTAGAATTATTGCAAGAAGCGGAGCCGCAACAAGGCTGATATACATGAACTGCCTATTAACCAACTTGCTAAAAAGGTTCCGCTTAAAGAAAATCCACATCTGTCGCTTATGTGATGGAATACTAAAGCTACTACTTGGTAAAGGCGATTTGCCATCGCAGTTCATCAATACTATTTTGCTCTCAATATTTTTCTTGTATAGCTCATACCACTCCTGCGCAGAGCGTTTTCTGTTACGGGTTAACTTGCCATACTCATTAACAACCCTAGCTTCAACTATCCTAAGTATCTGTTCGGTATTTACATTACCACAGGTAAGGCATTCGCTCTCCTCCGCTTTAAGGTAGTGGGCTATCCTTTTAAAATAAACGACAGCACCCATCGGGTTGCCTTGGTATACAACTCTCCCACCTTGATCAAGCACTATAATCTTATCGAATAGCTTAAAAATATCGGATGATGGTTGATGTATATTCGCAAAAACAATCTTGCCTTTAAATGTCTGCTTTTTAAGCATCAGAATTACCCGCTCCGAATCCATCGACGATAAACCCGAAGTTGGTTCATCAACGAAAAGAATACCCGGCTCGCGAAGGAGCTCAATAGCCATGTTCAATCGTTTCCGTTGACCTCCACTAATAAATTTATTAATTGGATCACCCACCTTTAAATTCCTTGCTTCAAGTAGATCAAAATCAAGAATCGTTCTATCAACAAGATCTCGAATCTGAGCTTCTGTAAACTTGCTAAAGCATAAACAGGCGCTAAAGTATAAGTTTTGATATACGGTCAACTCCTCAACCAGTAAATCATCCTGGGGCACATAGCCGATTAACCCTTTTAAGGCGGTCTTCTCCTTGTGTAAATCGTAACCATTTATAATTATTGAACCACCAACTGGCTTTAAATTTCCATTCAGGATATTAAGCAGAGTTGATTTTCCAACCCCACTCCCACCCATAATTCCAACAAGTTGACCTGAATGAACACCAAACGAGAAAGGATGGATTCCATCAAGACTTCCCTTGTGCCTATACTCAATATTATAGGCATTAAGGGTAATAAATGAGCTATTCAGATCCTGAATAAAAGCACTTGCAATCTTTGAATAGTAGATAGGATTAATCCGTTGATTTCTGATAACAGCTCCAGCACCGAAAATGTAAGCCCGACCAGGCTTTATGTTTCTACTGTTGAGGAAAAGATCGTTCTCCCCAAAATATTTTACCAGGTAAGTATTTGTACTTGCTATTCGTAGAACATATACCTGACCCCGAATTCTCTCGTTGTAAAGATGTTTAATCTCGGTGATCGGATTATCCTTATTGCCATCGATTAGCAATACCTGATCGTTCCAAGGTATACACGATGAATCCACGCAAAGAATAAAATCTTTACCATTATTAAACTCAAACTCGCTAATATTAAATTGAGCTGCAACCGTTTTAACGAAATCGAGTTTATTGGGACTATCAATCCGACTATCACCGATGAACTCAATAAGTTGAAGAATCAACCATACCTTTTGGTGCTGTTCAAACTCCTTATTTATGATTGAACATATTTCAGTAACCCTTTCGGATATGGGGTATTGGTAATTCTCAATAGTTTGTTGTTGCTGTGTCTCTTTAGGGTGATATAAGGATAGGTAGCTATCAAACTGCTTAAGGTAGATTACAACCTGTTCGGAGCTGAATTCGTTCTCCAGGTATGCCTCTACAACCTCCCTTGCATAGGGCGAAATACCATTACGGTCGACATCAACCACATTGGCAAAAAGTTGTATTAACGCTTTAAGAATCGATTCATTCATAATTTCTGGAAAAGTAACCCAAAAATAGGCTTTTTAGTCATAATACCTTCATCGAAATTATACTTTTAAACATCATTAGAAAAAGTCATTTTAATTATATTGCTTTTATTCAGATCATTAAATTTAAAATATAGATATAAATAAAGAAATGAATGATTACTCAATAGCTAAAAAATATATATTTACAGAAAAGTGTGATAATGCAAGATTCGCTTCTTCATTTACCCATTACAGAACCTGTTATTGTATTTGGATTAGTTCTTTTTGTTATCCTAACTATTCCGATGCTCTTTACACGTCTAAGAATTCCTGGTATCATCGGCCTAATTCTATCCGGCATGGTACTTGGTCCTGCTGGTTTTAATATCATTGCAAGCAAAGGGAGCATTGAACTTCTAGGAACAGTTGGATTGATGTATCTGATGTTCCTCGCTGGCCTAGAGCTCGATATGCAAACATTCTCCCGATCGCGAAATAAGAGTATTGTTTTTGGCGGGTTAACTTTCGTTGTACCTTTAGTAATTGGATATATTGTTTGCATTTGGGTTCTTGGCTTCAATCCGATTGCTTCTCTTTTAATTGCCAGCATGTTCTCAACTCATACCTTAATTTCTTACCCTATTATAAGCCGTTTTAGGATAACCAAGATAGAACCCGTTAGCGTTACGATTGGGGGTACAATTATTACGGATACGCTAGTCCTTCTTTTACTTGTTGTGATAACGGCTCTCTTCAAGGGTGATTTAACTTTCTTTTTCTGGATTGGACTAACCCTGAAAACTTTACTATATCTGGGATTTATAATTTTCATCTTCCCTTTGATTGGAAAATGGTTTTTCAAAAATGTTATAGGAGAGCCCATCTCTCAATACATTTTTGTAATCATGATGGTTTTCTTTGCTGGAGGGTTGGCTAAAATTGCAGGTATTGAGCCGATAATCGGAGCATTTCTAGCTGGAATTACATTCAATCGGCTGATCCCCCAATCATCTACGCTAATGAATAGAATAGAGTTTATTGGCAATGCTCTATTCATCCCATTCTTCCTCATATTTGTTGGTATGTTTATCGACCTCCGGGTATTTTTAAGTGGATGGGAATCAATAAAAGTTGCAGCTATCCTTATTGCCGTTGCCCTTTGCACAAAGTGGTTAGCTGCGTTTTTAACCCAAAAAATATTCAATTACAAACGGGCGTATCGTAAGCTCATTTATGGGTTAAGCAGCTCCCATGCTGCGGCAACTATTGCTGTTATCCTTATCGGGTATCAGATGGGAATTATCGATTCGAATGTACTAAATGCAACAATAATATTGATTCTGGTCACCTGTTTAGTCAGCTCCTTTGTAACAGAACATGTTTCGCGCCAGTTAGTGGTGATGGAAAACCCACATGAAAATCATACTGAAACCCGTGAACGAATTCTAGTACCTATTTCTAATCCCGATACTACTGATATCCTTCTAGAATTTGCCAATTATCTGAAAACTCATCATAACCTCGATCCTATATATACTTTAATGGTTGTAAAAGATGAGAACGAGGTGGCTAAGTCTAAGAAACTAATGAGTAGGGCTATTGAAGTTGGTTCTTCAGCTGATTACATGGTCGAAACAGCTATTAGAGTGGATGTAAATATTACATCAGGGATTGTAAGAGCATGTAAAGAGCTTTTAATTACGGATGTTGTGATGGGGTGGAGTGGTAATTTTAGCCCAAAGCAATGGATATTTGGAAGTATGCTTGAAAATTTGCTATCAGGAATACGTCAACCCATTTTTGTTGCTGGCTTTAAGCAACCCCTTAATACCTTCAACCAGATAAACATATTAATTCCACCTTTTGCCGAATACGAAACAGGTTTTACCCATTGGCTTAAAGCGCTAAAAAATCTAACCCACCAAACTAGCACCAAGCTTAAATTTATTGTTGAAGCAGCAAACGCCAACAACTTTATCATAGGGATTGAAAAGTGTAAAATAAGGCTCAACTATTCGGTTAAACAAATCGGTAACTGGGAAGATTTCTTCGATTCCAAAGTCGATATTCCGGACAATGAACTTCTGTTCTTTATAAGCGCAAGAGAAGGCTCGATCTCCTATTCATCAAAACTCGATAGCATACCTCGACAAATATCTAAAGTATTTAAGAATAAAAGCTTTGTAATCGTTTACCCATCGCAGGTTAAGCTAACATCGGTTGATTTACGCTCATTCCTCACTGGTTCTGGTCAACTCGCCGTTGATGAAACGCCTACAATTATTAGCAAGGGTAAAAATTAGCCTTTCATATTAACTTACAAGTTCCTTTAAGTTTGCCAAATTACTTGTTGGTTTTCATCACTCCTTCATTCCAATTCTACTCTTGTATTGTTTATAGGAG
>JAYTVX010000366.1:0-15551 GCA_043743775.1 Bacteroidales bacterium
GTATGATAATGCTTAGGGGTAAATGTTGTTAGCGTTTCGTCACCATCCCAAACAGTTTTGATCTGATAACCCTGTTCATTTAATTTTCCGCAACCATAACAATGGCTTAAGTGATCTGGGTAGTAGTCTTGAAATGCTTTGTTTGTCATCGATATTAGGCTAAATATTATTTGTTAGCAAGAAATTGTACAAACCTTAAACAAATATATCCAAACGATTGTTTAAACGATATCGTTCAATGAATATATAATATTTAAGCTGATTTAGTCAACCATGAGTAAAATTTTAAAACATAAAGATTTGTAAATAGGTTCGTTTTCAGCTAATTTGTGCATAGTATTGATTCTAAAGTCAAGCGCTCAACATATTACCAACTAACAAAAAAAGTAATATTATCCTATGTACAGAATCGAATCCAAAATTGATACCCAATCCCAGGAGTTCCTTTCGAATAAGGGAAAGTACCTAAAACTCCTTAGCGAATACAAATCCATCCTACATAAGATAAAAAACAGAGACGATGAAGAGCCTATAAAACGGCATAAAGAAAGAGGGAAACTTCTGGCGCGAGAAAGAATTGACCTTTTAGTGGATAAGAATACACCCTTCATTGAACTATCATCACTCGCCGCCTATAATATTCACAACAATGAATTCCCATCAGCTGGCATTATTACTGGAATAGGAGTGATTCATGGTAAAGAAACCATGATCATTGCTAATGATGCAACGGTAAAGGGTGGTACATACATCAAAGAAACTATAAAAAAGCATATTCGAGCACAGGAGATTGCTTTAGAGAATCGTCTTCCTTGTGTGTATATGGTTGATTCTGGTGGAATATTTTTACCAGAGCAGGCCAACGTTTTTCCAGATAAATATGATTTTGGGCGATTCTTCTTTAATCAATCCCGCTTATCGGCAAAAGGAATTCCACAAATTGCTATAGTGATGGGTTCATGTACTGCAGGAGGTGCCTATGTTCCAGCCATGAGTGATGAAACTATTATTGTTCGGAATCAAGGGACAATTTTTATTGGTGGTCCACCTTTGGTTAAGGCTGCAACTGGGGAAGAGGTAACAGCTGAAGAACTTGGTGGTGCTGAAGTTCATACCTCAATTTCTGGTGTGGCCGATCACCTCGCAGAGAATGATACGCATGCCATTCAAATTTGCCGAAACATCTTTGAATCCATTCAACGGCATGAATTTCAGCAGCTAGAGACAGTCGAAATCGAAGAGCCCTATTACGATCCCAAAGAACTCTACGGAATTCTTCCTATTGACTTCAAAAAACCTGTAGACTCTCGAGAAATTATTGCCAGAATAGTTGATGGAAGTAAGTTTCACGAATTTAAGGCGAAATATGCTCCTACCCTGATTACCGGTTTTGCTAGAATTATGGGACTCCCAGTTGGTATTATTGGTAATAATGGAGTCCTATTCTCTGAATCAGCTTTGAAAGGTGCGCATTTTGTGCAGCTATGCACTTCGCGTAAAATTCCTATTCTATTTTTGCAGAATATCACTGGATTTATTGTTGGTAAACAATACGAAAGAGGAGGGATTGCAAGGGATGGAGCAAAATTTGTGCATGCTGTAGCCAATGCTGATGTTCCAAAGTTCACCGTAATTTTTGGTGGCTCATTTGGTGCTGGAAACTACGCGATGGCAGGGCGTGCTTACGAACCCCGTTTCCTCTTTATGTATCCAAATTCGAAGATATCGGTAATGGGTGGAGAACAAGCAGCCAATGTTTTAGTTAGTGTAAAAGAGGAGCAGCTGAAAGCAAAAGGAAAAACCTTATCGACCGAAGACGCAGACAAAACCAGATTGGAAATCCTTGAGAAATACGAATCTGAAGGCTCATGTTACTTCAGCACCGCCCGTTTATGGGATGACGGAATTATCGACCCTGTTGATACCCGGAAAATAATTGGACTTGCCATTGCAATCTCGCAGAATAGGGAGTATGAAACCACTAAATACGGTGTATTCCGAATGTAGAACGTAAAATTAATAATGAAAAATGAAGAATTTTCAGACGCTACAAATCGAAATATTAGAAAATATTTATACCGTTTGGTTAAATAGACCCGACAAGCATAACGCTTTTAATGAGGTAATGCTTCAGGAGCTAATTGATTGTTTTACGGAAATCAACTTAACCGATGCTACTTGCATTATACTTCGTGGAAAAGGGAAATCGTTTTGCGCTGGAGTAGATTTAAATTGGATGAAGGATGCTGTTAATAATGATTTCGATAAAAACTATAAGGAAAGTCTTTTGCTCTCCGAATGCTTTTATTCAATTTACAATTCTCAAAAACCAACAATAGCAATTGTACATGGATCTTCCTATGGAGGTGCTAACGGACTCGTTGCTTCCTGCGATTTAGCCTATTGCGCTGATGATACAACATTCTCACTTAGCGAAGTGAAATTAGGAATTATTCCTGCATGCATTTCTCCTTATCTAATTAAACGGATTGGCGAGTTTCCTTCAAAAGAATTAATGCTTACAGGAAGAAGATTCAGTGGTGCTGAAGCAGAAAAATTCGGTTTGGTGAATAAATCGGCACCCATCGACAAGATAGACGAAATCATTTCTCAAGTTTTAGAGAACCTTAAAACCAGTGGGCCGATGGCAATGAGCCAATGCAAAAAACTTATCCACGAAGTTTCTAATAATCTAACATTGAAAGAGGCGTATAGTTATACTGCAAAAATGATTACTGAGGTGAGAGGTTCTGAAGAAGGACAAGAAGGAATGAATGCTTTTCTGGAAAAACGTAAACCCAATTGGATTAAATAATGAGCAAAATAATTCAAAAAATACTAATCGCCAATCGCGGTGAAATTGCGGTGAGGATTATTAAAACAGCAAAAAAATTGGGCGTTAAAACAGTGGCTGTTTTTTCCGATTCTGACAATGATTCATGGCATAAAGAATTAGCTGATGAAGCATATCCACTAGCAAGTGGTGACTTGAAGGACACGTATTTAAATATCGATAAAATCATAAGTATTGCCAAAGCATCAAACGCTGATGCAATCCACCCGGGCTATGGTTTCCTTTCTGAGAATGCCAAGTTTGCTTTAGCTTGTGAGCAAAATAATCTGATTTTTATTGGTCCAACAAGCAAAGTTATGCAGCAGATGGGCAATAAGATTGAGGCTCGAAAAATTGCCAAAGAGATCGATATTCCAATTACCGAATCGGTTGAAGGTTCGATTGATGAATTGATGAAGAAGGATATTGAAATTTCATATCCATTAATAGTCAAAGCTGCGGCAGGTGGTGGTGGTAAAGGAATGAAAATCATTAATAGCAAATCGGAGTTAAAAGAGAACTTAGAATCTGCATTTCGCGAAGCCACCAACTATTTTGGGGATGGAACAGTTTACATCGAAAAATATATTGAAAACCCAAGACACATCGAGGTTCAGATATTAGCAGATAATTTTGGGAATTGCATTCATCTTTTCGAAAGGGAATGTACAATTCAAAGGCGGCATCAAAAAATAATTGAGGAAGCACCATCGCCAACACTAACTGAAGAAGTAAGACAAGAAATCACAATGGCTGCTGTTAAAATAGCAAAACACATTGGATATAATAATGTTGGAACCATTGAATTTCTTGTCGACCAGCAATTGAATTTCTATTTCCTCGAAATGAACACCCGAATTCAGGTGGAACACCCGATTACTGAAATGATAACAGGAATTGATATTGTTGAGGAGCAAATATCTGTTGCAAAAGGAAATCCGTTGCGCTTTATTCAGGATGATATTCAACGAAATGGGCACGCCATTGAGTGTCGTATTTATGCAGAAAACCCATCCAATAATTTCTTGCCTGCCCCTGGAAATATAACATTGTATAAGGCTCCTGATATGGAGAATATCCGAATTGACTCATCAATAAATAGAGTAACAGCTATTAAAAGTGAGTTCGACCCAATGATTGCAAAGTTGGTTAGCTGGGGCGAAAATCGTGAGGATGCAAGAAGTAGAATGCTAAAGGCTCTTGATGAATATTATATTCTTGGCATCGAAAATAATATCTCATATCTGAAGGAGATTCATAATCATCCAGCATTTATTGAAAATAGTTTATCTACATCGTTTTGTAATCTTTATACATCTGAAATTATAGATGGAATAAATGATAAGATTAAAAGATATCCAATAAATAATATTATTGGTGGATTCCTGCTTTTTGAATTAATTCCGAAATCAAATGATTCGTTATGGAAACAGGTTGGATTCTGGAGAGATTCGATGAGTATAAATATTAAAATAAATGAAATATTACACTCCATTGAAATTCTTGAACGCAATCAAAATCAAATAGTATATAAGTTAGATAATAATACTTGTAAAGCAATATTATATCAGAATAACGAAGGAGTTTATGAGTACACCGCCAATGATATCTATTGCAAAACTGCGTTTTCATCAATAGATAGTTCTAAAACTTTACTCACTAACCAAGGATTAAATTTTACAATTGAACGATTAAATGTTTTGCAAACGGATATTTTACATGAAGCATCAAATATTCATACTGGAGATATAGGAAATACTGTTCACTCACCAATGTTTGGAAAGCTAATCAAAATCAATGTTCAGGAAGGTGATATTGTACGAAAAGGCGAGACTCTTCTTGTTTTAGAGGCAATGAAAATGGAGAATAATATCACCGCCCATAAAAACGCTTGCATTGAAAAGATACACGTTAAGGCTGGACAAATGATTGAGAGTAACAATTTGCTTATCAGTTTTATTGAAGAGGTTTAATACGATGATAATTTCATAATTGAAAAATATGAACAAAGTATTTAATAACGCCAAAGACGCATTAAGCGGTGTGTTGGATAATATGACAATTATGGTTGGAGGATTCGGGCTTTGCGGAATCCCAGAAAACTGTATTAGCGTTATTACCGACTCTGGTATTAAAGGATTAACAATTATTTCAAATAATTGCGGAGTTGATGATTTTGGACTTGGGCTTCTCCTAAGAAAGCACCAGATTAAAAAAATGATTGCTTCGTATGTTGGCGAGAACGCTGAATTTGAACGACAATTGCTTTCTGGAGAACTCGAGGTTGAGTTAAATCCTCAGGGAACTTTAGCCGAAAGAATTCGTGCAGGAGGTGCAGGTATTCCTGCGTTTTACGTTCCTGCCGGTTATGGCACCGAAGTGGCAGAAGGTAAAGATGTAAGAGAATTTGATGGCAAAATGCATATTCTTGAAAAAGCGCTAAAAGCAGATTTTGCTTTTGTGAAAGCTTGGAAAGGGGACACATACGGTAATCTGATTTTTAATCATACCGCTAATAATTTTAATAATATGATGGCAGCAGCAGGTAAAATTACCATTGCCGAAGTCGAAATACTTGTTCCAGCCGGAGAATTAGACCCAAATCATATTCATACTCCGGGAATATTTGTGCAACGAATTTTTCAAGGCTCTAACTACGAAAAACGTATCGAGCAACGAACGATTAGAACGTCATAATTCTGTAACAATTAATAATAACTAGTTATGGCTCTAGATAAAAATCAAATAGCAAAAAGGATTTCGCAGGAACTAAAGGATGGATACTATGTGAATTTAGGTATAGGAATTCCCACTTTAGTTGCAAATTATATACCCGAAGGCATTGATGTGGTTCTGCAATCAGAGAATGGAATGTTAGGCATTGGCCCTTTCCCTTTTGAGGATGAAATTGATGCAGACTTAATTAATGCAGGTAAACAGACTGTTACCTTCGTAAAAGGAGCATCATTCTTTGATTCTGCAACCAGTTTTGCCATGATTCGCGGTGGTCATGTTGATTTAACGGTATTAGGAGCATTCGAAGTTGCTGAAAACGGAGATTTATCTTCATGGAAAGTTCCTGGAAAACTTGTAAAAGGAATGGGTGGCGCAATGGACTTAGTGGCAAGTGCTAAAAACATTATCGTTGCGATGCAGCATACCAACAAAGGTCAATCTAAAATTCTAAGAAGATGCACATTGCCCTTAACCGGAACAAAATGTGTGACAATGGTGGTTACAGATCTTGCTGTTTTAAAAGTAACCGATAAAGGATTTGAATTAATTGAGCGAGCACCAGGTGTTAGCATCGAAGAAATAAAAAATGCAACTGAAGGCACGCTGGTTATTAACGGAGATATACCTGAAATGAAATTATAATATCATCTAAATAATTTAGTATTTATGAACTTTCCAAAAAAAGTAACAATAGGCGATATAACCGTCAGAGATGGTTTTCAGCATGAAGAAAAATTTATTCCCACTGAAGCAAAAATTTGGCTTGCCGAACAGCTAATTCTGGCAGGATTCAAGCATATTGAAGTAACTAATTTTGGAAATCCTTCAGCAATGCCTCAGTTTAAAGATGCGGAAGTATTGATGAAAAACTTGCGAAGCAGTAAGAAAATAGCTGAAAAGCTAAAAGATGTAAAGTTAACCTGTATTACTATTCGCGAAAAGGCTATTGAACGTGCCATTGAGGCAAGAAAGGCTGGCTGGGGTCCTGATAGGATTTTATTAATGGTTTCTACAAGTGAATCGCACCATTTTAAAAATAGCGGTTTAAGTCTTGACGATTACTGGAAAATGGCCGAAAAATATATCCCGCTTGCTCGCGATGCTGGAATAAAAGTAAATGGAACGGTTAGCACCATTTGGGGTTGCCCAATCGAGGGTCCAACAAAAATGGAAAAGGCAATCGATTTTACTCAGCGCTGGTTCGATATTGGTGCAAATGATGTTGAGCACGCCGATCATGATGGCTCTGCAACACCCGATAGAGTCTATAAATACTACTCAATGCTTATGGACAAGTTTCAAAAACCTGATAAGCATATTGTCCATTTTCATACAACTCGTGGTTGGGGATTGGCAAATGTTCTGGCTGCTTTACAGGTAGGAATGACAAACTATGAATCCACTATGGGAGGAATTGGAGGCCAACCCGCAAACTTTGTAAGCGGTGTTCCAGTTGCCGGTACGGGCGCTTACTATTATGCTGATCCAAATCTGGTTGGATTGAATTCAACAGAAGATTTGGTTGTGATGATGGATGAAATGGGAATTGATACTGGACTCGATGTAGATAAAGTTTTGGAAATAGGTAGAATGGTTGAGCGAATTATTGGACGCACACTTCGATCCGAAACTATACATACAGGCAGAATACCCAAAACATTAACAGGAAGATAAATCACTTATTCAGAATTACTAAGAGTTTCAGAATTACTAGAAAATCTAACTATTAACTTACAATATTATGTACCTATCAGAAGAACACCATCTTATTCGCAAAACAGTTCATGATTTTGCTGAAAGAGAAATTCGTCCAAGAGCCAAAGAGTTAGATGAAAAAGGAGAATTCTCCATTGAACTGACCAAAAAAATGGGCGAAATAGGACTATTCGGCCTACGTACCCCTAAAAAATATGGTGGCTATGATATGGATACACTTGCCTACGTTATTGCCATTGAAGAGTTGGCAAGGGTTGATAGTTCTCAGGCGGCTACACTGGCGGCACATATCTCACTTGGCATAGGTCCTATAATGAATAATGGGAATGATGAGCAAAAGGAGAAGTATTTACCAATGCTTTCAACGGGTGAAAATACCTGGGCTTTTGGTTTAACAGAACCCGATGCTGGCTCAGACTCACAGAGTTCCAAAACCCATGCAGAGCTTGTAGATGATCATTGGATAATAAATGGCTCAAAAATATTCATTACAAATGGTGCTTCGAGTATTAATAGAGGAGCAAATGTTCAAGTTTTAACGGGCGAAAATAACGGACATAAAGAATTTTCGACTATTCTGGTTGATGCTGAAACTCCGGGCTTTAAAAGAGTTCCCATGCATGGCAAAATGATGTGGAGAGCCACCGATACCGCACAACTTTTCTTTGAGGATTGTAAAGTACCTGCAAAAAACTTACTTGGACAACGTGGCGATGGTTCTAAAATAATGCTTAGCACCTTGGATAGCGGCAGGCTTGCTATTGCTGCAATAGGTTTGGGTTTATCTCAGGGCGCTTTCGAAATGGCGATGAAATATTCGAAGGAGCGAAAACAATTCGGTAAACCAATTGCACAATTTCAGGTAAATGCATTCAAACTTGCCGATATGGCAACAAAGATAGAGTTAGCCAGAACCTTCCTGTATAATGCAGCATGGTTAAAATCAACGAATCAACCATTTGAGAAAGAGGCAGCCATGTCGAAATTGTACTGCTCTGAAATTGCCCGTGAGATTGCCGATGAAGCAGTTCAACTGCACGGGGGCTATGGACTTATGAAGGATTACGATATCGAGCGCTTTTATCGCGATCAGAGATTACTACAAATTGGTGAGGGCACTTCTGAAATTCAGCGATTGGTTATTTCACGATATATTGGTTGTTATGATTAATTAAAGGAATTCAATCGTTTTTAACAAGAAGGTTTATGTTGTTTGGATAATAAACTCATTTCAGTAATGTTTATCTGAAAAATATATTAATTCCTCTAATCGTATTCCTGAGCTTGTTCTACACCATCAACTACTCGAAACACTCCTTCGGCCAGCGCTTGCATTTCGTTCTCTCCAGGGTATACATGAAATTCGGTAAGGCCTCCAACGTATTCGCGTAAATCATTATTAAACTTTTCGTTAAATGCAATGCCTCCAGTAATTATAATCGCTTGAGCTTTACATTTTGAGGCGGCAAAATATGCCCCTATCTCTTTGGCAATCTGATAAACGAAAGCCTCATAGATCAGCTTAGCAAACTCGTTCCCCTCATCAACCATTTTTAAAACCTCTCTTATATCCTCAGTCCCTAAGTATGCCTTAAACCCACTTTTTTTGGAAAGAAGAACTTCAACTTCTTTCTCCGATTTGCTATAGCAAAGTTTCATAACTCCTCGAAGTGGTAATGCACCAGCCCTATTAGGTGAGAATGGTCCCATTCCAAGTAAGGCATCGTTTATATCGATTAGTTTACCCGCCTGAACCAGCGAGATTGATATTCCACCGCCAAGATGCGCAATCACATAGCATGTATTTTCAAATGGGATATTTTGCTTTTTCGCAATTTTACGAGCCGTCATTTTCATATTAAGCGGATGTCCCCTTCCGTCGCGAACAATCCCTGGAACACCTGATATTTCTGCTTTTGGAAGCATGTTCCCGCATGAAACAGGATCAACAGTGTAGCTATTATTTAAGCCAAATTCGGATTTCAACCTCTCGGCAAGTAGTCCACCTAAATTAGCGGCATGCTCGCCGAATGTACACTCTTTTGCATCTTTTAAATATGATTCCGATATTCTATATGTACCTCCTTTAAGCGATTTTACAATACCTCCTCGACCAACAATACCAACTACATTATAATCATTCCCGCGCAGAAGAATGCTAAGCCAAGATTTAATCATTTCATACCTATAGTCAAGCTGGTCGGTAATCCGATTGAATTTGTCTAGGTCACTCTGCTGGTGCCCTATGTTCTCAGCTTTTATTTCACCATCTCTATCGTAGATGGCAATTTTTGTTGATGTTGAACCGGGATTGATAACAATTACTACCTGTTTCTCCATATCGATCTCAATGATGATTAATCAAATTTAATTATAAGTTACAACATAAATTGTTTCCAAAAGTTAAATAAAAAAAGACTTGTCATAAACAAGTCCTTTTAATCTTATCGGTTCAACTCAACAGAACCCTATTTATCTCACTAATTTTACTCTCCCGTTCAAGAGAAAAAGTTTTATCCAATGAATTACAGAGATGATACATAATCAATGCTTGTTCCAAATAAATGTTCTTCTGCGCTGATTCTGTCCTCATTCCTATCTCATTAATAATATCAGTCAAGAGCTCAATATTTAAGCCATTAAACCCTTTAAATTTTGAGATATAGGGTTCAATTTCTGTTTCTCCAAGAGACAAAAAGAGATCAATATCGAACCCAATTTCATGCAATAGTATTTCCTTCACTTCTTTAGTTTGACCTTCAAGGGAAAGAGAATATGTCTCCTCCCTACCAGCCAATTTATTGAAAATCATCCTCAAGAGTAATCCAATCTTCTCAATTTCATTTAATAGATAGTCCCTCTGCTCCATGAATCATATAGATTCTACTTATCGGTAAAAAGAGTTTCTCCTTTTATTAGCCATGAAATACCAAATGCTAGTAATGCGATAGATTCAATTATAAGAAATATTTTGGTCTCAAAACGTTGTTCAGGGGTAAGCATAAAGTAACTCAAAAGTAGGCCAAGCACACAAATCAGAATTACAATACCACAAACCACATAAATTTTATTTCTAGTAATCTTTTGCAGGGTGACCTTAACTTGGCTCGTTCGAGTAAACAAGAAGATAGAATTAATTGCCAATAGAACAAAGAATATAACAGCACAGGATAGATGAATATAATTAGAATTAACCGAATAAAGTTGAAAAATACCTACTCTTTCTGTTACAAGTTCATTATAACAAGGGAATATAGCAACACCAAGACCAGCAATGCCTATTGCTGTTGAAACAAGAAGATCAATGAAACTATAGCCTTTATAGGTAATCAGGAATAACGAAACAACAAACATTAAACCGACCAAAAAGTCCCTCATATTTGTATAATAGTACATGCTGATAGACTGCTGAATTGCAATTTTTGCGATTAAACACCCACCTAGTACATTTATTAACGGCAAAAGAATCCCCATTACTCCGATTAAACGACGTAACGCTTTATATGAGATTATTAAATTGTCATTCTCTTTACCTAGATATTTTATAATTTCTTTTAGCATAATCGAATTGAATTATTTTAACAATATGTACGCCAAGGTAGATAATACTTTTCAATTAACGTAAGCAGGAAGCTCACACAGAAACTTCGTATAGAAAATAACAACTTATTACTTTTCATCCCAATTGGAGCGCAAAAGGCAATTGCATTGTTCCTCTAACTATTGTACACCAGTGTATCATTCCACAACTTCCTTAAGTTCAAATCATCCATGAGTTTTAACAAATCTAACTACGATTTTTTTTGGATAAATGCGCGAAACAGTTTAAAACGATTCCGATGGTTTAGAAACCGGTTAATTTTTTATGCATTGATTCAATTTTTCATACCAGTATGGTACAAATCAATTCTCCTAAAAAGATATTATTAAGTCTCACTGATTTAATCATTTCGCAACCTCCTTTTCGCATACAATCCGAAAACCAATTGAGAAACCCCATAGCTGAGGGGAATGAGTCCCCCGGAAAAAGGAACGAGCACTATCGGCACCAAAATACCAACTGCCTCCACGAATAACCTTCTCAGTGCCATCCTGAGGCCCTTTGGGATCGAATGCTTGATCTGAAGAGTATGGAGCATACCAGTCCGACACCCACTCCCATACATTGCCATGCATATCATACAGACCCCAAGGATTTGGGGAATAGCTACCAACCGGAGTTGGGTGGCCAACATCTTTCCCAATAGGTGAAAAAGCGGAAGGATATTCTGCACTAAAATTGGCCTCGGAATCAGAAATATGTGATCCAGTAAAATAATTACTAGAAGTTCCTGCACGACAAGCGTACTCCCACTCTGCTTCAGTAGGGAGTCTGAACCTGTTCCCAGGGGATAGCTCTTCCATTTTTTGAAGAAATTGTTCAACATCATTATAGGAAATGCTCACAACAGGATATTGAGGATTGTCTTTGCTAAAGGGATTAGGTTTCTCAGGGTGAAGTTCAAAATCACCCATAACTTTTCGCCACTGCTTCAGGGTAACTTCTGTTCTGGCTAACCAAAAATCGTGGGTAAGAGTAACCAAATGCTGGGTGTCACTTTTAAGATCCTCGGGATTCGAGAAGGGATTTCCCATATAAAAACTCCCTTGTGGTATTAGAACAAATTCCATCCCTGTAACAGGCTCTTTCCAATGCGAAAAGGGTTTGGATTGGTTTTTATGGCATGCAGCAAAAACCAGAATCAAAAGGCAGATGCTAAACTTTTTCTTCATTTGGTAGAAGATCTTTTAAGGCTGAAGAGTAAAGCGACCCAAAACACAATCAAATTTTCGGGGAACCACCTCAGCAGATTTCTGATACAAGTTAAGGATTTACATAATCATTTAAAAGAGTAGCGCTTTCTGATTTTTAGCGAAAGTCGTTTATGATTTCAGGCAAGTTCAAACAATATATATGCCCCAGCAAGGCTAGAAAACGCTTTAGAACGGAATTAAAAATGTTCTTTATTGTTCTGAATTTTAACTGTCGCGACAAATCTTAGTTCTCGACAATGAAAATTCCTAGGTGATGCGAAGGTTTGAATATAATAAACTAGATGAATTTACACACTAAATCAAGTAGTTCACCTTTATTTATGGGCTTTGTGATATAGGCATTCATGCCAGATTTTAGAATCGCCTCGACCTCATGATTAAAAGCAAACGCTGTTTGGGCAATTATGGGCAATTCGGGCATCAATGCCTTTATCTGTTTAGAGGCTTCGATACCGTCCATTATAGGCATTTTAATATCCATTAAAACCAAGTCTAATTGATGATCGCTTACAATTTGAATCGCCTCAACACCATTTTTGGCCCAAAAAATTTCTGCGTTTGTTCCTTTAATATAAATCTCTAACAATTTAAAATTCGATTTTTCATCTTCGGCGATTAAAATTCGCTTACCCTTAAGATCAATAATACCGTTAACGGCTACACTCGGTTGTTTGTTTTTGCTAATTTTTTCGGAAGATAAAGGATGAGTAAAGAAGAAAGTTGTACCCTTACCTGGCTCAGATTCGAACCAAATATCTCCATTCCAAAGCGATATAATGCTCTTACAAATTGCTAATCCTAAACCGACTCCTCGATATAATTGAGTGTTGCTGTTTTCAATTTTATAGAACCTGTTAAAAACAGAAATACCCGTTTCTTTAGGTATTCCGATACCAGTATCTTTAACATAAAATATAACAATATCGGTAATTTCATGAATTCCAAATTCGATAGAGCCCGATTCAGTATATTTATAGGCATTCGATAACAAGTTAGAGAATATCTGTTTCAAGCGAACTTCATCGAAAATAAAATGGTAATCCGCTTTAATCTCGGTGGTATTTAGTTTAAGGCTAATGTTCTTCTTATCTGTTTCAATTTTAAATATATCATACAGCTTATTAAGACTGCTATACAGGTTGTTATTCTTGGGTTTGAGCGACACCTGTTGGGACTGAATGCTTGACAAATCGAGAATGTCATTAATCAGCGTCAACAGCATCAACCCATTGGATTCAATGATATCGATAAATTCATCGTGATTCTCGATTAAACTCTCATCCTTTAAAAGAGAGGAAAAACCAATAATCGCATTCATTGGCGTACGGATCTCATGCGACATGTTGGACAGAAACGAGGTTTTTAGTTTATCAGATTCCTCAGCCTTTAGCAATGCTTTTTCCAGTTCCTGGGTTCGCTCCTCAACTAAAAACTCTAGCTTGTTCCGGTGTTTATCCAGCTCATTATTTTGCTCTAGTACTTGCTTTTGACTCTCTTGAAGTAAAAGGTTTGAACTTTCAAGGGACTCGTACTGAGACAAAATCTCCTCCTTCTGTAAATTAATTTCTTCCTGACGTTCCTCTAATACAGTATTTGCTTCCTCCAGATCACGTGTTCTTTCTTCAGCTATATTTTTAAGTACATCCGATTCTTCGGTTACCTGTTCTAAGTTGCGAATGAAACCATGGGTGGCTTTTATAAAAAAATGTAATGCAATTGAATACCCTGAAATAACTAATAGGATAATCGGAAAATTACTTTTGTAAAATACATCGTGTAAATAAAAAGCATAGAACGAAACAATAAACAATACAATTCCTGCAATAATAAAGACATGTCTCTTCCCAGAAATGAAACCGACAAAAGCCATGTAAACAAAGATGAATGAGATGTTTCGTAATAGCATTTGTGGCTTAGCCAACGTTGACATGTCGGTAAAATTCACAAAATATATGTGAGTAATAGTCACACTCAGTACAATTGAATATGTGACAATAGCGAATAGAGTTGGATAGCTATTCTTCCATTTTGTAAAATATAGAATCAAGGCTGTTAAACACACAGCAACTCCATTGATTTCAAGGATTATCTCTTGAATTGGATAAATTTGATAATTTGAAAGGAAATTGATTGCAATTCCAATAAGCGTTAAAATACTAAGGATAATAAAAATAGTTTGCTTACCCTGATTATATTTTTTGGTTAAATGTTGATAATTCATTGTCTTAATTGGCTTTCTGCAATAATAGCCAAAATATATCTAAAAGCAATCCTATAAAAGAAATTATAGCGCTTCTATTACTCGAAGAAATGTACCGCTCAACATGATGCCTTTCGAAACAGGCAACCATTATAAGTAATTTAGGCCAAGGTAACAAATTGATGTCTGTTCGATTAATTCGAAGTCAAGAATTCGGGATTAAACAAAGCGAAATGGTGCAAAACAAGTAAAAATTACTAAAATAAATGAATCGGATAACGATAAATTTATTGTTTTAATCTACATATGGCAAAAAATAACTATTTTCAAACCATTATTTTTGAAAAACCGATTTGCGTTGTAAATTGTAGAATTTTAAAGGGTCTAGAAAAATGTGTGATTGTAATTACATCTTTACCTGATATAGTATTAAACACACCTGTAACAGATTAGCAAAAAGGTGATCAACAAAATATAGGCATTACATGTTTATAGTTAATTAACATTCACAATGATATTCTCAACCTGATATAAATTATCGTTTAATCTAATTTTATTCGTGTGAAAAGCTGCTGTAAAATAAGCTATATCTTGATTACCACATTATTCCTCGGGATAACAACTCAAAGCGTAGCATCGAAATCGCCCAATCCCCCGGACTATCAAGCAAAGTATGATTCCGCGATTATTCGCGATGAAATTGCCAACCAAAGAATAGAGCAAATAGAAGTGATGATTAGAGATGGGAAGCAGCTTATTAAGGATGGGACAAAAGAGAAAAAGCGTTTAACCAAAGAGATAAATTCCCTTACAAAGAACTACAATAGAAGCCTTTTAGAATATGAGGATCAACTAAAATCGAAGGATAAGGATGAACGTAAAGATGCAAAAACCTCAGTACTAGAGCTGAAAACAACATACAAAAATGACCTCAAAGAGCTGAAAACCGCTTTGAAAGAGTGTAATAAAAACATAAGTAATGGAAATCAGCTACTGAACAGAGGCAAAGGAAAAATGAAAAGTGCGAAGGAATTAAAAAAGAGAACAGCAGCAAAGCTAAAACTGGCAAAGAAAAATCTTAAAAAAAACTAAATAGGCATGCTCTGATGCCTAAAAATATTGGCATACTCTTAAAGTGAAATCGCACAAGGGTAAAATCTGTTTCGTTATCATTCCAAACGCAGATTGGAAATCAAGTTGAGCAAACACAGAGCTACCTTTTGTATTTTAATCCCATTCTCACCCAAACCC
>JAYTVX010000367.1:0-5230 GCA_043743775.1 Bacteroidales bacterium
AATCTAGCATTAATCCAGATATCAAACTCGGGAATAATCAAATAATGATTGCATCATCTATCAATTCATCAATTCAATATCCTCAGGAAATCAAAGAGAACAATGTTCTACCTAAGCCTATAGCCGCTATTCAGTCCGAACTGAAAGAGGTTAGGATAGCAATTCCTGGTAAATTGTTCATCCCCAATAATTCAATGGAGAATAATTATAGTCAATCTCTTGCAATAGTTGATCCTGTCGAAAAAAAGGCTAAAGGGAGTTGGTATCTCTCAGCATCAGGATTTCCCGTATATTCATTTCATACATCAGGCGTAATGGACAAACCTAAGTCCCATTTAGAGGTTGGAATTGTTTCATGGGGTGGATCAGTTTCGGCACGTTATGCATTTGCCAATAGATTATCTATTGAGACTGGTTTAACGTATAGTGTAATGGGTCAACAGGAGAAAAACCTCTACCTTGTTTACTCTGATTCACGGAATAATGAGGTTTATGGTTCAAGCGGAATATCAAATAGCTTTGGGGTTTTATCTGTTTCAAATCCTGATTTTAAATTAATGAATTTGGGAAATGTAAATACTCTCACCTATAATGCAGTTAATGAAAGTAATTTTAATAGAGTAGATGCTTTTCAAAGGTTTACCTACTTTGAGGTTCCGATTTTATTCTCAAAAGGGTTTTACTATAAAGGAATTAACTTTTATTATAAAGGGGGCGTTTCCGCGGCCCTATTAGTTCGTAATATTCTCGATTTAAAGGGTGCAAACATTCACCTTAAAGGCAAAACATATGGCGTTGATCCCTTTACAGCCTCTGCCTTAACCTCAATTGGAGTTTCAGTCCCAATCGCAAGAAGAATGAACCTGTTGATTGAACCTTCGTTAAAAATTGGTTTAAAATCTATAAACAGTGTAAAGGGGAAGAGCTACCCGTTCTCCTCATACATCAAATTTGGAGTGGAAATACCCATCTGATTCCGAGTGTAGCCAAGGGATTTCCAAGGTAATATTGGCTTCGCCGAACTCGTAAACTCGGTTCCTCGCAATTTTGCTCCGATTGATAATTATTTTCAGACAAGAGGATGTATTAAAAGTGTAAAATCAAACATGTTTTTTCTTAGTGATATTTTGTGGTTTAGTATTTTATCTTAACCACCAATTAACACAAAGCCTGCATGATAGTAGTCATGGTTAACACGAAGGCACACAAAGTACTTTCAAACTGATTTTATCATTTGTTGAAGAAATGTTTCAAGCATTTCGATCCGGCTAAAGGTTTGGCCGTTCTAATGCGTCTGCGTCTTTTAGAATGAACATTGGTACTAACTTCATCTTCGAAAGCCTAAAAAATTACTAACTTTGCCCGATTTTCACAAAACAAATAGTGAAATGGGGGTGTTATTTATAAAAGCAAAGTGTATATGAATCTTGAAAGTATTAAAAGGAAGAGATTTACTGTAATTGGGGTTGTGATATCATTTACGTTAATCATTTTTCTTTACATCACATTTACAGCCGATATTGCTGGATGTAGCGAGTTGACATCTGCTAAGTTTGCTAAGCGTGATACGGGATTATTCCGAAATCCTGCTTATCAGATACCTATCCCCGAGAAGCTTACATTTGCTAACGAGGAGGTTCCAATCAAATATTTTGACGTTCGAGAAGGACTTGACCGCGAGTTACAACTGAATACTTATTGGCATTCTCAAACACTTCTTCTTCTTAAACGGGCAAACCGCTTTTTCCCAATTATAGAACCTATTTTAAAGGAGAAAGGCATTCCCGATGATTTTAAATTTTTAGCAATTGCTGAAAGCGCTCTAGCCCAAGAGATTTCACCCTCAAAAGCTGTTGGATTTTGGCAAATTTTAGAGAATACTGGAAAAGAGTTGGGTCTCGAAATAAACAAGGAGGTTGATGAGCGTTATAGTATAGAAAAATCGACCAATGCAGCTTGCAATTTTTTGCAAAAGAGCTACAACAAATTTGGCAATTGGACTATGGCTGCAGCATCCTACAATTTTGGTCGCAGCGGGATTGATCGACAAATCGATCGTCAGAATAACGAGAGCTACTATAACCTTGTACTTGGTGAAGAAACGGAGAGGTACTTATATAGAATACTTGCGTTTAAAGTGATCTTTGAAAATCCCCAAAAATATGGGTTTAACCTAAACAAGAGCAATTTATATCCTCAATTTAAGTATAGCTATGTTGAGGTTGATACCGCAATTACAAATATTGCAAGGTTTGCTGAGCATTTTAACACCAATTATAAAATGATAAAAGTTTTTAATCCTTGGTTAAGGGAAAATTATCTTCCTAATACGGCTCGAAAGAAATACCAAATTCAGATACCCGAGAGAAATTTTAGGGAGAATGCCTATAATGAATAGGATAAATATAAGTCAGAAGTCAGAAATGGAAGAAGTAGATAACAGCTCTTTCCTAGAGTAAGAGAAATCAGAATTCACAGCAAACAAAATGAAAATCCTAAAGGGAGAAGCAACAGAGATTTCAGTTCAGGGGGCACGGGTACACAACCTGAAGAATGTCGATGTGAATATCCCTCGGAATAAACTTACTGTGATTACCGGCCTCAGCGGAAGCGGAAAATCTTCTCTTGCATTCGATACAATCTATGCCGAAGGGCAACGTCGTTATATTGAAACCATGTCGTCCTATGCGCGACAGTTTCTTGGAACCATGGAACGCCCCGATGTGGATAAGATATCGGGTTTAAGCCCCGTAATTTCTATTGAGCAGAAAACAACCAACCGTAATCCGCGTTCTACCGTTGGTACAATTACCGAGATATACGATTTCCTGCGTTTGCTTTATGCGCGAGCATCAATAGCATACTCTTATAATACAGGCGAGGAAATGGTTCGCTATACCGATGAGAGGATCGTAAACCTAATCCTTGAGAACTTTTCTGATAAAAAAACCGGAATCTTAGCACCAATAGTTCGTGGTCGTAAGGGTCATTACAAGGAACTTTTTGAAATGCTTCGGCGAAAAGGATTTCTTTACGCACGAGTTGATGGCGAGGTTATCGAGATGCGCTCTGGGATGAAGCTCGATAGATACAAGAATCATCATATTGAGCTGGTGGTTGATAAGATGAAGGTTGCTGAGCAGGATAGGAAGCGACTAGCTGATTCGGTGGTTATAGCTATGGGGCACGGTAAGGGAATAATTATGGTGCTTGATATGGACAACAATACCAGCCGGTACTTTAGTCGTCATTTGATGTGTCCTACAACTGGCATTTCCTATGATGAACCTGCCCCACATACCTTTTCGTTTAACTCACCACAAGGGGCTTGTCCACATTGTAATGGAATTGGTACTGTTAGCGAAGCCGACCTTTCAAAGATTATCCCTAATCCTAAGTTAAGTATAAAAAAAGGAGGGATAGAACCCCTTGGCCCCTATAAAAGTTCATTGATATTCTGGCAATTGGAGGCCATTGCTGCAAAGCATGAATTCTCGCTTTCCGATCCGATTGAGGATATACCTGAAGAAGCATTGAATGTTATCCTCAATGGTTCCGAGGAACAGTATAAACTGAAGCACGCATCGATGGGGCTTTCATCATCCTATTTTCTTAGCTTCGAGGGAGTGGTTAATTTTGTTCAGAATCACCAGAGTGAGGAGATGAATGGCAAAGGTCCAAAGTGGTCTGAGCAGTTCATTCGACAAGTCAATTGTCCTGTTTGTCAGGGAAAACGCTTAAAACCTGAATCGCTTTGGTTTAAGGTGGAGGGTAAGAATATCGCCGAAGTATCTGCTATGGATATTGATGGGCTATGGCAATGGTTGCAGGGGTTGGAGGATAGACTTAATAATCGACAAAAAGCGATTGGTACCGAAATATTGAAGGAGATTCGTGAACGGGTTAGCTTCCTTCTCGATGTAGGATTAAACTATCTTTCGCTAAACCGGAGTTCATCATCGCTTTCCGGTGGCGAGAGTCAGCGAATCAGGTTAGCAACCCAAATTGGCTCGAAATTGGTGAACGTGTTATATATACTCGATGAACCCAGTATTGGCTTGCATCAGAGAGATAATATTCGTTTAATAGAATCACTCCGTAATTTGAGGGATGCTGGGAATTCTGTAATTGTTGTTGAGCACGATGAGGAGATGATCCTTTCGGCCGATCATGTAATTGATATTGGGCCACTCGCCGGAAGGCTTGGTGGCAAGGTGGTTGCAGAGGGTACTCCCGAGCAGATAACAAAATCGGATACGCTTACTGCAAAGTACTTGAATGGAACACTTATTATTCCGGTACCCGAAAAACCTCGCGAGGGGAATGGTAAATCGATAGTGATAAAGGGGGCAAAAGGGAATAATCTGAAAAGCATTAATGTTGAGTTTCCCTTGGGGATGTTTATTTGCATTACGGGTGTTTCTGGTAGTGGAAAATCAACATTGGTTAACGAAACGCTTCATCCCGCCATTAGTAAGATTCTATATAGGTCGTATCAGGAACCCTTGGAGTATGGGAAGCTGATTGGCCTCGAAAATATCGATAAGGTAATTGAAGTCGATCAATCCCCCATTGGACGAACTCCACGTTCTAATCCTGCTACTTATACTGGCGTGATGACCGATATCCGAAAGCTATTCGAGATGACGCCCGATGCCAAAATTAGGGGTTATAAAGCTGGTCGATTCTCGTTTAACGTAAAAGGGGGCCGTTGCGAAACATGTAGAGGTGCAGGAGTTCAGGTGATTGAGATGAATTTCCTTCCAGATGTTTACGTGAAATGCAAGGAATGTTCTGGGGTACGTTACAATCGCGAGACGCTAGAGGTGAAGTTCAAGGGCAAAAATATTAGCCAGATACTCGACATGACAATTACCCAATCAGCAGAGTTTTTTGTGAGTATCCCTTCAATATATCAAAAACTTAAGACTTTGAATGAGGTCGGTCTTGGCTATATTACTCTCGGACAACCATCTACAACTCTTTCTGGTGGTGAATCACAACGTGTTAAGCTAGCAGCTGAATTGGCTAAGCGTGATACTGGTCAAACGCTTTACATTCTCGATGAGCCCACAACGGGTCTTCACTTTGAGGATGTACGTGTTCTTCTAGAGGTTCTTAATCGATTAGTGGATAAAGGGAATAGCGTAATGGTTGTTGAGCACAATATGGATGTAATCAAAACTGCCGATTATATCATAGATCTTGGCCCAGAGGGTGGTTCTGGTGG
>JAYTVX010000368.1:0-10580 GCA_043743775.1 Bacteroidales bacterium
CTGCGTTATTTTCGGGAACTCAAATAAAGCTCATGATGGATTCCTAGGCAACTCTGTATTGGGTGAATGGTGCAACATTGGGGCCGATACGAACAACTCTAATCTTAAGAATAATTACGCCAATGTTAAGCTATGGAACTATTCACAAAAGAGTTTTACCGACACCGGACTTCAGTTTTGCGGCCTAATCATGGGCGACCATTCAAAATGCGGTATCAACACAATGTTTAATACTGGAACTGTAGTTGGTGTGAGTGCAAATATTTTTGGTAGCGGTTTTCCAAGAAATTTCATCCCCAGCTTCTCCTGGGGCGGAGCTCAAGGTTTCAGTGTATACTCAATTGACAAAGCCTTTGAGACCGTTGAAAGAGTTTTTGAACGTAGGGGAATTCCGCTAAATGACATTGAGAAAAAAATTCTAGCGTACATCTTCAAAATTACGAAAGAGTATCGTTGGTTCTAATGTAAACTGGAGTGAATCAGTAGTAATTCAGAAGTTAAATAAACTACCCCGCAGCAGAACTGTCGTGGTATTGTCTGAAAATATTTATCAATCGCAGCAAAGCTAATGGGAACAGAATTTACGAGTTCGGTGAAACCAATATCACCCCAGAGATCCATCGGCTACGCTCGGGATCAGTTCAATAAAATAATTTTGTTATACAAAATTTAAGTCTCACTGATTTAATTTTTACGATCAACAGTCAACGAACAACCATCAACTAGATTATTTGGCACACCCCTTGCACAACAAAACATCCTATTGAAGAAATGCGCAGATGTGACATGTTGTCACTTTGATTAGAAGGAGATATTTAAAAATGAGTGGAAAATTTGATATTAGAATTGGTAACCCTATGAATGACTCAATGGATCAGGATACTGAATTTATTCCAATTCTTACCGACGAAAGTGCACCTATCCTCAAGGATGACGAGATACCAAGCATAATCCCAATTCTGGCCCTCCGCAATACCGTTCTATTTCCCGGAGTAATAATTCCGATTACCGTTGGTCGTTCAAAATCGGTAAATCTTATCCGTGAACTCAACACCAAGAAAAAAATATTAGGAGCCATATCCCAAATCGATTCTAAAATCGAGGATCCAGAGACTAAGGATCTTTTCAAGGTTGGGACTATTGCTCAAGTCCTTAAGGTTCTGGAGATGCCTGATGGGAGTACATCCGTAATCCTTCAAGGGATTCGTCGATTTGAAGTTGATGAATTCATTGATGAGGAGCCTTACTTTACCGCAAAGATCAATCTCCTTAAGGATGTTCAACCTCACGAGGATGATAGAGAATACAAAGCAATTGTTGGCTCAATCAGAGATTTGTCTGTCAAGGTGATTAACCTAAACCCAAATATTCCCAACGAGGCTTCCTTTGCCATTAAAAATATTGAAAGCAACCATTTTCTGGTAAACTTTATCTGCTCAAACGCCGATATTCAGAATACCGAAAAGCAAGGCCTACTTGAAAAGAATGTGCTTAAGGAAAGAGGAGTTCAACTTCTTCAATACCTATCGCGCGAGGTGCAGCTGCTTGAGCTAAAGAATGATATCCAAACCAAGGTAAAACAGGATTTGGATCAGCAACAGAGAGAGTACTTCCTTCATCAACAAATGAAAACCATTCAGGATGAGCTTGGCGGAAATCCCACCGAGAAGGAAATTGAGGAGCTGAAGAAACTTGCAGTTGAAAAAAAATGGGGTAAAGAGGTTGAAGAGCTCTTTAAAAAGGAGTTGGAAAAACTTCATCGGATGAACCCAATGGCTGGAGAGTACTCTGTGCAGCTCAACTACGTACAGCTATTGCTCGACCTTCCCTGGAATGAGTACACAACCGACAACTTTGACCTTAAACGGGCAAAATCTGTACTCGACGAAGATCACTTTGGCCTTGAGCAGGTTAAAGAACGCATTCTTGAGCATCTAGCTGTGTTGAAGCTTAAGGGTGACATGAAGGCACCTATTATCTGTCTTTATGGCCCTCCTGGCGTTGGAAAAACATCGCTTGGAAAATCTGTTGCCCGAGCACTCGATCGTAAGTATGCACGTATTTCGCTCGGAGGGTTACACGACGAGGCCGAGATTCGTGGGCATCGAAAAACCTATATTGGAGCAATGCCCGGTAGGATTATCCAAAATCTTAAACGGGTAAAATCATCAAACCCTGTATTTATACTCGATGAGGTTGATAAGGTTGGCAAGGATTTTCATGGTGATCCTGCCTCTGCCCTACTCGAAGTTTTAGACCCTGAGCAAAACAGCGCATTCCACGATAACTATCTTGAGGTTGAATACGACCTTTCTAAGATTCTATTCATCACTACAGCGAACAACATCTCCGCCATTAATCCCGCACTACGAGATCGAATGGAGCTGATAGAGGTAAGCGGATATATCATGGAAGAAAAGGTTGAGATTGCCAAACGGCACCTAATTCCCAATCAGCAAACAGATCATGGGTTATCCAAGGATAATGTAGTTTTCTCAAATAAAGTAATTGAAACAATCATACAAAACTATACCCGCGAAAGCGGGGTTCGTAACCTCAATCAGAAAATCGCCAAGGTCATTCGACAGATTGCCAAGAAAATTGCATTCGAAGAACAATTCAACAAAAACCTTACAGTAAAAGAGGTGCAAACAATACTCGGGATTCCTCGTTTTGTAAAGGATATTTACCAAGGCAACGATTTAGCTGGTGTGGTTACCGGATTGGCTTGGACTGAGACCGGGGGAGAAATACTATTTATTGAAACAAGCCTCAGTCGGGGTAAGGGTAACTTAACGATTACCGGAAATCTTGGTGATGTTATGAAGGAGTCAACCGTAATAGCCCTTGAGTACCTAAAAGCTCACTCTGACCTTTTGGGCATTAAAACAGAAATTTTCGAAAAATGGAATGTTCACCTTCATGTTCCCGAAGGAGCAATTCCCAAGGACGGTCCATCAGCGGGTATAACAATGGCCACATCAATAGCTTCAGCATTAACTCAGCGTAAGGTTCGAAAAGGAGTTGCTATGACCGGGGAAATAACCCTCAGGGGAAAGGTTCTTCCAGTAGGGGGCATCAAGGAAAAAATCTTGGCTGCGAAACGTGCAAGCATAACCGAAATTATCCTCTCGGAGGAGAACAGAAAAGATATTTCTGAGATTAAGGATATCTACATTAAGGGTTTGAAATTCTACTACGTTGAGAACATAATGGATGTACTTAATTATGCGCTCCTTGATGAGAAGACAGAGAATCCCGTTACGATAGATTAATTCAAAGGAAGTATTTAACCTTTTAGGCATATCGCTTTAAGCATAAAAGGTTAACTTTCCCTCAAAATTCATCACGATGGAAAAGATTGCAGTTTTCCCAGGGTCTTTTGATCCATTTACTGTTGGGCACGAGTCGGTTGTTCTCCGAGCGCTTACTCTTTTTGATAAAATTACTATTGCCGTTGGAGTTAACACCAATAAGAAATCATTTTTTTCCATTGAGCAAAGGCTCACAATTATCAGAAAGGTGTTTGAGAATGAACCTCGTATCGAGGTGATTACTTATGAAGGGCTAACTGTTGATCTTTGTAAAAGAATTAATGCAAAATACATCCTTCGAGGACTACGTACTTCCGCCGATTTTGAGTTTGAACGCGCAATAGGCCAGGTGAATAAAGCGATGCTCCCTGAGGTTGAATCGGTATTCTTTCTCACTTTACCCGAGCATACCTCAATCAATGCAACAATAATTAGAGATATATTGATGCACAATGGCGATCCATCTCAATTTCTTCCCAAGTCGATTATCATAAAAGACTACTTGCCACGTTTATAAATACAGATTATTATCTTTGATTAATACAAACAGAAGGCTAGCAGTTCATCCAATGTTCAAAAAACAGACTTGGTCTATCCTAATACTCCTCATACTCTTTAGTTCATCAGCAGCTTTTGCACAACCTGCATCCATTACAGGAGTATCAAAGTCCCATGTGGGGGACGAAATTATTTTCTACCGCTACTCCGATCTAATCACCATGTCCGAAGAGGAAATGGGACGTTGCAATGTTGACGAGCATGGTTACTTTAACTGCTCATTAAAGATTACCGAAACAACTTATCTTTTCAGCCACCTTGGTATATATCGCCTATACCTTTTTGCCGAGCCTGGGAAAACTTATAACCTTGCACTCCCTGAGAAAGAGGATAAAACTGAATCGCAAAGGCTTAACCCCTACTTTAGAGAAACCGATCAGTTTGTAGGTATTACCAATATCGATAGAAATGATATTAATTTTTTAATCAATTCGTTCGACTTAACCTTTAATGAAAAGTTTGACCTTATCATCAACGATACCTATAAAGGGAAAACTAAGATCAATGTTGATTCGCTTATCAACACCATCGAGAGTCAATATACAACGTTTAAGCTGCCCTACTTTAGCACATATAGGTACTATAGGTATGGTTTACTCAAACAATTAACTTACATCCAAAAGGCACGAAGTACCTCAGAGCATTACTTTCTGAACAAACCTGTAATTTACAACAATACCGCCTTTATGGAGCTCTTCAATCTTGTCTACGATAAGTACTTTATCTTTTTCTCAAGGACCGAGACCGGCAATGCGGTTTTCAAAAATATAACGCAGGAGAAGAGTTTAAGTCAGCTGAAGAAAACGTTATCAACCGATAACGTGCTATCGAACGACACCTTAAAGGAGCTCGTTATCCTAAAAGGGCTGCACGATGGTTTTTTTGAAGATAAATTTTCAAGATCGGCGCTTCTCACCATCCTCGATTCCCTTTACTTTACCTCTAGAATACCGGAACATCTTGTCATCGCACAGAATATCCGGACAAAAGTAACCCACTTGCTCCCAGGTTTTGTTCCTGCTCCCTTCGAGCTTTACGATGCAAAAGGGAAATTGTTTAAACTCGATGATTTCAAGGGCAAATACATCTACCTTAATTTCTGCACCTCTACAAGCTACACTTGCCTTCAGGAGTTTTCACTTCTTAAGAAGCTGTACGAAAAGCATAAGCAGATGCTCGAGATCGTTACAATTTGTGTGGACAGAGACAAACAGGATATGATCAACCTCTTACAAAACGAGGGTTACAGCTGGACCTTTCTCTACTACGGCAACAAACCTGAAATAGTTAAAGATTTTGATGTTCGGGTTTACCCAACCTATTTTTTAATTGATCCCGATAGGAAACTTTTACTTTCCCCTGCCCCATCGCCTCGAGAGAATTTCGAGATTCAGTTCTTCAAGATATTGCGATCTAGGGGAGCGATTTGAGAGAAGTGGAGAAAGGGTAAAAAAGGGAATCGAAAGTCAATTATAATTTGTCGCATCCCCTCTTGACCCCTTAATCCTGCGCGCAGACTTCCCATTTAGTTGATTAGAGGGGTGAGGGTTGTCCATACGAAATTTTAATATTGACAGGGCATTGGTTACTCAAACAAAGCGTCACAGTTACCTACTCCCTATACTGGGATAATACCGGCCCTATCAAACACTTCTCTGATCGTATCGTACGTATTTATAAGAATATCACTTAGCTGATTTCTAGGTACCCATTTGACAATAGATATATCCTCGGATTGCTGTGGAATCAATGTTTCATCCCCATCATAGTCCATTTTAAACCAATGCGTTTTCTTAAGTATTGTGGCATTTCCAATTCGATAGGTATGAAATGTAGTAGAAATAAAATCACTTAGCTTGATATTTGATATCCCGGTCTCTTCAGAAACCTCGCGGATAGCAGCATTTTCAATCTTTTCATTCCGTTCTAGTTTCCCTTTGGGTAAATCCCACTTACCATATCTATAAATAAACAAATATTCGCCTTTACTATTCTGTACTAAGCCACCAGAGGCTTCAATAACACGAAACATACAGCTGAACTCATCGAGCATGGATTGAAGATCTTTCCCCGAAATAAAAACATCTTGTACATGGGTCGTGGTTTGAAAAAAATCAAGTATTTTTGAGAGTTCCTGAAGAGTATTATAGCGAGTAAATAAACCAAATTGTTTATTAAAATGCGATTCGACGCTCTCGGTAAGAACAATTTTTCGTTTATCAAAATAAATTGAACACTCCTTCGACATGATGCAAAATTCAGTTTTACTTAGCCTACTCCAAATTAATGCAATAAAACTTAATCCTGCAAATCCTTTCACCTGGGCTTCGGGATGGAAATCGCCAATTTACTGCGACAATCGCAAAACCCTCTCATACCCAACCGTTCGCAACCTAATTAGCGAAGGGTTCAAACAGCTAATTATAGACAAATACCCTGACGTTGATGTTATTGCAGGTGTAGCAACTGGCGCCATTGCACATGGAATGCTCGTTGCCGATAGACTAAACCTTCCGTTCATCTATGTTCGGTCGGCACCTAAAAAGCATGGGCTCGAGAATCTTGTTGAAGGGGATGTTAAGGCTGGGCAAAAAGTAGTTGTAGTTGAAGACTTAATTTCTACCGGACTTAGCAGTCTAAACGCTGTTGAGGCTCTACGAAATGCTGGCTGCGAAGTACGTGGAATGGTCGCTATTTTCACTTACGGCTTTAATCACGCATCGGAAAACTTTAAGCAATCGAGTGTTAAACTCGATACCCTCGCCAACTATACCGAAATGATTGAGATTGCAATTGAGCAGGGTTTCGTTAAGAAAGAACATTTAGAACTCCTTAAATCGTGGAGGAATGATCCTGAAAATTGGGGAAAGTAATTGGGAAGTTAGAGAAATTAGAGAAGTCATAGAAGTTATAGAAGTTATAGAAGCATATTCTTTCTTGTTTTTTACTGTCAACTATATACTACCAACTGTCAACTAATACTAAGCCATGACCGAATTTGAAAGCAAAATAGTAGCAATCCGCAGAAATTCCGAAGAGGTTTTCCGGGTATTATCAGACTTCAGACAATTTACCCCATTTATCCCAACCGATAAACTAGAGGGGTGGGAAGCTCAGGAAGATAGCTGCAGTTTCAGCGTAACAGGGATTGGTCAAACCGGTCTGAAGATAATCGACAAAGAACCGTTCAAAACGGTTAAAATAACTGGCGATGGTAAACTCCCATTCGAATTTTTTCTCTGGATTCAGCTCAATGAGGTTGCACCCGGCGACACCCGAATGAAGTTAACCCTCAAGGCTGAACTAAATATGATGCTAAAAATGATGCTCGAGAAGAAGTTGGAAGAGGGAATTAACATCATGGCCGAAGGGATTGCAGCTGCTTTTAATAAAGGAGGTTAGGAAAGAAGGTTCTGAGTTCTGAGTTTTAGAATTTGGAATTTAAATCACAAAGGCAATTTCCTTAAACGCAAAAACTTTTTGCTTACCCTCCTCTGTTTCGAGGGTAAGTTCTCCGGTTGGTTTAACGCCAATAATTTTTGCTTGAAATCGACCCTCATCACTTGTAAAGGAATGAAATTGGTTTAACCGATAAAGGGAATTGATATAATCACCATCAATCTTCCCTTTTAGCCCATATCGAAGTTGCATATATCTAAGCTGGATCGATACTACAAGTTCGCTCAAAACTATCTCTGGTTTATAAGGCTTGCCCGTTAAAAGCATCATTGAGGTAGGGTTAGGAATATCCTTGGAGAACTCTGCTTGATTCAGATTCAATCCTATCCCAACAACTGAAACCTCAAGCACGGGGCTACTAAAGCTATTTTCGATCAGAATCCCCGCAACTTTTTTATCCCCAGCATAGATATCATTTGGCCATTTTATTTTTGCAATTACACCATTAACCATTAACCAATCGCATATCGAAAGGGCGATGACCTTTGAAAGGGTAAACTGCTCCTCAACTTTCAGAAAAGTGGGGCGTAAAAGCAAGCTGAAGGTTAGATTCTTCCCCTCCTCGCTATCCCAAATATTCCCACGTTGTCCCCTACCCTGCTCCTGCACATAAGCAGCCACTGCAAATCCCTCCGGCTCGCCGCTCGTAGCCATATTCATACAATAGTTGTTTGTTGAATCGATCCTATCGAGCCAAACAAAGCGGGGTTCAAATACGCTATCCATTATTAAAACATTATTAAGCAAAGGTAATGGTTGTTGATTTCAGTTGTCTATAAATAGCTCATTTTTCATTTAGGTAACAAATTTCAGTCGATTCCTATATAACGGCATTAATTAATCAAACAGAATAATTTTTAGCACGTTGACCATAATGGAATTTACTAAGGTAAAAAACTACATCGAGCAGCTGGACTCATTAATCCGGAAGGAAAGCACTGGTCCAGCCGATGAATTTGCCAAGAAACTTGGCATTAGCGAACGAACCCTTCAAAACCACATACAGCAACTCCGTGAAGCAGGCTTCGAAATAGTTTACGATTACGCCCGAAAAACCTACAAGTACCCCCAACGGGGTAGTATAACCTTTCGGTTTACCCCCGAGGACATGAACGAAATTAAAGGTGGCAAAGGATCTCTTAGCGAACTTAATCTTATATTAACAAACAATTTTACCCCCCCCCGAAAATATGCTGCATAACATATTAATTACCACAGGGGTGCAAGGGGGTTGCACTCTTGCCACTTACCTTTGATTTAGAAAACAGTTATACCGGTTAACGGTTTTCTGGGCGGAAACCGAAAAGCCAAAAACAGAGTAGGTAAATTTAAATCTTCAACAAAAATGAAAACTAATCAATTTGAAAATTTTGAAATTCAGAAAGCCGACTTAATTAAAGTAAAAGGTGGAAAAGCTGCAGCATCAGTTTCTACAGGCCAAGGTAGAGTTCTAGACAATCCAGGTATGTATTGTGATAGAATCGACGAAGCGGCTGATGGCTCAATGCACAGACATATTTATAAATGCTAGATAATTTTACACAAGTGCCTCAATGAAATGAGGTACTTGATTTTTGCCCTATAACTCTATGATGGAAAATTTAATATTAGTGTGATAAAAGTAATACTTTGCATGATCGTGAAAATTATGTGAAGTGCTTTCTCTAGGAATAAACTAACGGGATAGTAGAGCCGATAGTTGTATTCCTTACAAAACAGTTCTCATTTATGAAAACGCATAGGGATTTTGCAGTTTACATTAATAACTTTGGATTGAATTAAAATAATTTGCATGAAAAAATTTATTTACACTACCCTTTTTTTCGTTTTTCTGAATCATGGCCTATTTGCCTCTAACGGAAACATTAACTATGAATTGATTTTTAAGGCTGAAAACCTAATTTCATCAGGTCAATATAGTTTGGCTGTTGATATTTACGAGAAGATATTTAAAGTCCAAAAGAATATTTCGTACGTCGAGTTGAACAATGCCTGCTTATGCTACATTGAACTAAAGCAATTCCATGAAGCCATTGCGCTATGCGATAGTTTAGTGCTAAAAGGGTATAGACTTGAAGATTTCGACAAGGAATGGTTTGCCGTTTTAAAAGAAACAGAGCTATGGAATAGCTTTGCAAATGGGAGATATCATACATTAAGGGAGACGTATATCAAAACAGTTGATTGGGAGTATAGAGAAAAATTATACCATGCCATCCGTAACGATCAGATTGTAAGTAGAACGTATAAGGCAAAGACTAGCGATAGCACCTACTATGCACAGATGGTAACACTTTTCGAATTGTTCAACCAACATGGATTTCCCGGTTGCTTCATGCAAAAGGATTCATTATCAATAAAGTTAATGGCTGCTTTCAGGCATTACTTTGGGTTGTACCATCGATTTGACGAAACAGATAATCGATTATATAAATTTAGCAAGTATAATCTCGAGGAAACACTGATAAATGCAATAAAAAAGGGACTTTTAAGCCCTCATATTTTACAGTCCACTTATAGTTGGTCAGAAATGGGCAATAAATACGGCGAGATTACAGCAGAGGTATCAATCAAGGAGCAATCATTGGTTTTAAGTGGCCTTAATCCTTTACAAATCTCATCTATTAATAAACAAAGGGGCAATGTTTTTTTACCCCCAATAACCAAAGGATATCTCGATACACTTGCGTACAATACTCAAAAGAACATGCCTTTTATCGAGATATACGATGCCATAAAAAAATGCACCACTTGTAAGAATAACAGCGACTTTTCGGATCTTATTTTTGAAATAAAAGATAGTAATCAAAAATCATCTACATCAGGCTTTCTTTTAAATACAATTCCAGCTATAACTGGGTGGTTTCTTCCTGAGGATTTCACAAAATTCTAGACAATGATCCTGATAATATCGCACCCCAATGATTTAACAACGGATAGGGTTATAAAATGGTTAAAGTTTTATGACTACACAGACATCATAAGATTAAACACTCTTGATCGGTTTAAAATTGTTAAGCTTCAGTTAAAACCGAATGGGCTTGTAGATGTTTTATTGATGGTCAACGGCAGAATATTTTCATTGGACGAGGTTAGCTTTTTATGGTATAGAAATAATCCATTAATTTTCGATTCATCAAAGATAAATATAGTCAATTCTGCTTTTATTGATAAAAGCCTTAAAGAATTTTACAACCAAGAATGGAGCAGATGTCGCAACTTCATTTTACATGAATTGCAGAAAAAACC
>JAYTVX010000369.1:0-2620 GCA_043743775.1 Bacteroidales bacterium
ATTTTTGTAAAAGCACGAGCTACCTTTTTGTACCTATCGTCGTAAGCTCCAGCACAGCCAACCCAGAATAAATATTCAGGTTTTTCTCCTTTTGCAAAAAGATCGGCCATTACTGGTACTTCTATTTTACGTGTTTCCATTTGTTCGTTGTTCGTTAATCGTTGTTCGTTACTTGAATGATTTCATCTGCCTACAGCCTATAGCCTAAAAACCTACAGCCTACTTCACATTCATCTCCAAATCCGCAGCCCAGAGTAAACGGTCTTCAGATGAGTATTGCCAAGGAGCACCATTATTCTCAATATTGCTGAACATAGCTTTAATCTCCTTCGAAGCGGATCCCTCTTCCATCACTAAGTAACGACGCATATCAACAATTAATGTTGGATGATTGATATTAATTGGACACTCCTTTGCGCAAGCATTACAGGTTGTGCAAGCCCACAATTCCTCCTCGGAGATATAATCGCGAATCAATGATTTGTTATCGGTATAATCTTTACCATTCTTAACAAGCTTCGGCCCTTTCTCCTTCATCCTAGCTCTAAGATCCATCATCACTTTACGTGGCGATAACTTCTTTCCTGTTATGTTTGCTGGGCAAACAGAGGTACAGCGACCACACTCGGTACAAGCCAACGAATCGAAGTAGTTCTTCCACGATGCATCCTCGCAATCCTTAACACCAAAACGCTCGATGGGAGCATCGGCAGCAGGAGCTGCAAAAGCAGCATTGGGATCCATCATCAGCTTAACCTCACGGGTAACATTATCCATGTTTGGTAATTTTCCAAGTGGCTCAAGTCTCGATAAGAACACGTTTGGAACCGACATGAACACATGGAAATGCTTCGAGTATGGAAGCATATTTGCAAACAGGAATATCAAAAGGATATGCATCCACCAGAAAATTTCATATTGAACTAAGGTCGATTCTGCTGACAAACCTGAAAAAACTACCGCTAAATATTTACTTACTGGATAGAAACCTTCAACTGTTCCACCAATAAGCGAAGTATGAATGTAGTACGCTGAGTTCATTCCCAAAAGGGAAAGCATCAGCAAAAGGATAATCGAAAGGGCAACGTTTGCATCGAGGTGTGAGATTTTTTTCATCTCAATCCCTTCGAAACGTTTAACATGTAGAAAAATTCTACGGAATAAAAATACGGCTATAGATATGGCAATAAGCAGAGCGAAGATATCGCCAGATGCCATAATAATATTGTAAAAGACTCCAAGAAACTTTAATACTTTTTCAGTTCCAAAAAGTCCATCAATAACCATTTCGATGCTACCAATTAGGATCACACAAAATCCCCAGAAAACAAGAGCATGTAGGAAACCTAGAATTGGTTTACGAAAAATCTTAGTTTGGCCAAACGCAACCTCCATCATCACTCCAAATCGCTTTCCAAAATCACGAACAGGAAATGCTTTCTTGGTGAGTTTGAAAAAACTAACTATTCGAAGGATAGTAAAGGTGAAAACACCTATGGTAATCAAAAGCGATAAAGCAAAAACAATCTGTTTTGTCATATTATTTATTAAAATTTAAACCCTGACAGGTCTCAAAGACCCTGTCAGGTTTAGACTTAAATTAACCTGTCAGAGTTCGAAGAACCTGACAGAGTTATATAATAACTATTTTCCTTTAGCCTCTTTAACGGCCTCAACTAACTTAGGTAGTACCTTACTTGCATCACCAATAATACCGTACTGAGCAGCACCAAAAATTGGAGCATCTTTATCGGTATTGATAGCAACGATAAATTTAGATGAGCTAACACCAGCAATGTGCTGAGTTGCACCCGAAATACCAATTGCAAAGTAAAGGTTTGGAGCAATGATTTTACCAGTTTGTCCAGTGTGCTCTTCGTGTGATCTCCAACCTTCATCAGATACAGGACGTGAACATGCTGTAGCAGCACCTAAAAGTTCTGCAAGTTCAACAAGGGGACCCCAATTGTCAGCCGATTTCATACCACGACCACCAGAAACAACAATTTCGGCATCGGTAATAAGAATCTTTCCGGTTTGTTTCTGAACATCTTTAACCTGAGTCTTTACAGTAGAACCATCAACCTGTACATTTACATTCTCAATTGCTGCGCTATTTGCGGTTTCAGCAAGTTCAAATGAATTTTGCGCAAGGGTAATGATTTTCACATCTGTCTTTAACACTAAATGAGCAAATGCATTACCTGAAAAAGCTCTCTTGTAAACGGTAAATGGACTAACGCTTAAAGGCAATTGGCTAACACCAGCACCAATAGCAGCTTTCAATCTAACCGATAATCTTGGGGCTAAACCCTTACCAGTATTATTGTTCGATAGGATAATAACCTGTGAACCCTCTTTTTTTGCAATTTCAGCAATAACACTTGTATACGCTTGGTTATCGAGGCTTTTTAGCGCATCATTATTAATGCTGATAACCTTTTTAACACCATAGCTACCTAACTTCTTTAGCTCTCCTTCATCAACATTACCAATAGATAAAGCAACAACGTTGGTATTAAGCATCTCTGCAACTTTTGAAGCGTATGATGCTAACTCGAATGAAAGTTTCTTAAACTTTCCATCCCAATTCTCGGTAAATACTAGAACTGACATATCT
>JAYTVX010000370.1:0-1516 GCA_043743775.1 Bacteroidales bacterium
ATTTGGACGAAAACTATCAATACGTATTGGTGGGTAGCTCATCCAAAAACTATCTATGGATTCTTTGTCGTACTAAAACAATGGATGAAACTGTTTATAGCAATCTGCTCAAGAAAGCTGAATCGCTCGGATTTGATACTTCAAAACTTGAGAAAGTTCTTCAATAATAGAGGTATAAAACGGCCATCAGCACAACTCAAATAAACCAAAAAGTAATTTATTTGTTATTTATCATGCAAAATAAAACATACGTTTAATTAAGTCTTAATCTTTTTTATATTTTTGACTTTTTTAATTTAAAGAAAACAGCATGATACCAACAAGAACTTTTGACATTCTCGAACGGGGTATTGATATTTATAATGGAAGAACTGTACTTGCTAGTAAACAAAACGGTGGTTGGATCGAATATGATATTCATGCTTACGCCGAAAATACAAATAATCTTAGCTATGGATTGCTTGCTTTAGGTTTAAAAAAAGGAGACAAAATTGCAACAATCTCCAACAATCGACCAGAATGGAACTTCGTTGATATGGCTGTAAGCCAAACAGGAATGGTTCACGTTCCAATATACTCTACTATAAGTGACGAAGAGTATAAGCATATACTAAGCCATTCGGAATCGAGAATTATTTTTGTTGAAAATAAAGCGCTTTACGAAAAACTTCAACCAATAACATCCGAAATATCAGGAATCATTGGGATATATACTTTTGTCAAATCAGAGGGGTTACCCTTTTGGGAGGAGATTGCGAATAATGGGAAAACGCAAGCCAATCAAGATGAACTCGAGAGAATAAAAGCATCCGTTAAACCTGATGATATTGCATCTATAATCTATACTTCAGGAACCACCGGTCTATCAAAGGGAGTTATGCTTTCGCACGAAAATTTCTTGACAAACGTTATTGCTACCTCTCCCCGACTTCCCCTTATAGCCGGCGACCGAACATTAAGTTTTCTCCCTTTATGCCATGTACTAGAACGAATGGTAAACTATATTTATCAGTATACAGGAATGACTATTTACTATGCCGAAAGCATGGCGACAATCGGTGATAATATCAGGGAGTTACAAGTCAATGCCTTTTGCTGTGTTCCTCGCGTTCTAGAGACTATCTATAATAAAATCATTGCCAAAGGAAAAGATTTATCGGGGATTAAAAAGTATATCTTTTTTTGGTCTGTTAATTTAGGTCTTCGATTTGAATTCAATGGAACGAATGGATGGTTTTATAAAATCCAACTTAACATTGCTCGAAAACTAGTCTTTAGCAAATGGCTTGAAGCACTTGGAGGAAATATGAAGCTAATTGTTAGCGGTGGCGCTGCGCTTCAACCCCGATTGGCTCGTATTTTTTGGGCGGCAGGAATTCCCGTTCTTGAAGGGTACGGCCTTACCGAAACAGCACCGGTAATTTCCGTTAACCATTTTCAAGAACCCAATAGCGTTAGATTTGGGTCAGTTGGTCCAATCCTTGAAAACGTAACAGTAAAAATTGCTGAGGATGGT
>JAYTVX010000371.1:0-8774 GCA_043743775.1 Bacteroidales bacterium
GAAGTTAGGAAAAGTTTTATATTAAACAAGAAAAATTTGTTAGGAAAAATATTTCTTCTTTTTAATGCTAATGTTAGATGTGCAATCTTCAACCTATGAAAGTCTTCTTCTTTTATGTATTTATTCTTTACTAGTATCCCTTTAAACTATCTCTGCAATTGACGAAGGATAATTAAGTTTGTTCCAGGAGTTATCCATTGATTGCTGCTTAAATGCATCTGTGATTTTTAGATATTTTCTTAAGTCTTTATCTTTTTGGGGTGCACCCATATCTTGTAAAACCTTAATGTTCACACCAAGCATAATGCTATTTGTAATAAAAGTTTTTCTCGAAGTGTGAAAGGTGATTATCTCATGGAGGGGTTTTGATTCATCTTTTGTTTTTTTTCCGTAATGTTTCGTTTCAATTAACATCCTATTAAAGCCCATATCTTTAGGCTGTTTTTTTGCTATTTCCTTCAAACAGTCTTTTATATCATCATTGACATTTTGACTGGCTTTAATAGGGAGAGGGTATTCAGATCCTTGGTTTTTCTCGAGAATTTCTATTGCATATCTATTTAATGGAACACTTTTTATTACTCCCGGTTTTTTTTGAGTTTTAGTAATAATATATTGTGAAGAGATATGCTCATGCCTTAAAGTATACAAATCACTCCACCTTAATCCTGAGAAGGAAGAAAAACAGTATAAGTCTCTAGTACTGCTTAGCCGTTCTGATTCAAAATTATAGTTGTAAAGTGTAAAAAGTTCCTCGAGGCTTAAGAATATTACCTCTTTATCAGGTTCTTTAATATCAGTATCCTTAATTATCTCTCCAGCATAGTATCCTCTCCTCTTTGCCCAATGAAGAAATGTACGTATAACCCTAATGATTTTAACAAAATAACCATTTTGATATTCTTTAGTTACTAATGTATATTTCATCAGTGAATCAACAAATGTATCGTCGATATGTTCCCAAGTAATAGTGAACTTAGCCTCTTTTTCAAATGTTGTTAAAAAATTTAGGACTGTGGTATAACCTTTAATAGTTCTTTCGGCCTTACTTGGCTTATTGCTGTCAATGAAATCTTGAAATAGTTCTAAAAAGGGCTTCGTTTTAGTCGCAGAATCATCTGTAAGAAACAATTCTTTTACCTCATCGAGAGTGAGTTTTCGGTTTTCAAGAACCGCATTATTTGAAAGATTTTCAACTTTCTCAACAATTTTAGCGAGGAATTTATTGAAAGTTACCTTTCGTTCATTCTCCGCTTCGTTTCTTTGAAATTCTATTTTTGGAATTTTAAGCCTTTGGCCTGTTTGATTCCAATCAGATTTCTTGACCTTACCAATTTGCTTTCTGTATTTTTTGTAATCCAAAGCTACTTGAGCTATTAACTGAATTTCACCTTTTAAATTCGTTTTTTTTGATTTAAGGTAAAAGATAACATTTGCCATATTTGATGTTTTTTGGTCAAAACAAAGATATGTATAAAGCGGCAAATAGGTGGCTAATTTTTAATCAATTTTATCATAATGTGGTAAAATTGATCAGATTGTAATTTATAAACACTTGAAAAACAGACAATATATAATAATTAAGTCAAAATAAGCCAAATATACATAAGTCCCGCCCCGGGTACTGTAAAAGCCTCATTATCGATTGATAGTGAGGCTTTTCTGTTTTTATGAGTAGCGAAATGGTAACATTAATAAAGATCCAAACTACCTACGGCTCAGAATGGTATATTGAAAGATAGAAAATTCAGTCTTTTTCAAATGCTAATATGTTCCAGTATATCTGAGAATATCACTCGCAGCAAATTTCAAATTCTTTATATACAAATTACACCAAGTATTGGACATAATTTGCTATTTTTAATCCATTAAAATTAACGGGTATTTACAAATGCAATAAGCAAAAAATCGATTCCATGGAGAAAAATTTTATTCCATTTGAAGTATTAGACATTTTCATGGTTAACGTTCTAGTGAAAGCCGGTATCCCCGAAGAAGATGCCAAAATTGTAAGTGATGTACTGCTTCAATCCGACAAACTTGGAATTGACTCACATGGAGTAAATCGTCTGAAGTGCATATATCTTGATCGCATAAAGGAAGGCATACTAAATCCAGTAACCGATTTTAAAATTGTAAAAGAGGGTCCCACAACAGCTGTAATAGATGGACAAAATGGAATGGGGCATGTTATATCATACAATGCAATGAGATTGGCCATTGAAAAAGCTAAAAAATATGGACTTGGTATGGTAACCGTGCGTAATTCAAGCCACTATGGTTTTGCTGGATATTACCCGTTGATGGCTGTTCATGAGAATATGATTGGCATTACGGGCACCAATGCACGTCCATCTATTGCTCCAACTTTTGGTGTGGAAAACATGCTGGGTACTAATCCTCTGACTTTTGGAATACCCAGCGATGAGCCCTTTCCATTTTTGCTCGACTGCGCCACTTCAATTACCCAAAGAGGGAAAGTAGAACTTTATGCCCGTGAGGGGAAGGAATTGCCCAAGGGTTGGGTAATTGATGAGAATGGTGAAAGCAAGACCAACTCATCAGAAGTACTAAAGGATCTTATTGTCGGGAAAGCTGCTCTAACGCCGCTTGGCGGAATGGGTGAAGAAACTGGCGGATATAAGGGCTATGGATATGCTACTGTGGTAGAAATTCTTTCTGCAGCATTGCAGCAAGGAGCATTCATGAAGATGCTTATTGGTTTCAAGGATGGTAAGAAAGTACCCTATAACCTTGGTCACTTCTTCATTGTAATTGATATTAATGCTTTTACTGATACCGAGGATTTTAAAAAGACCACTGGTGATATTCTGCGTGAGCTAAGGGCTTCAAAGAAAATGCCCGGTCAGGACCGTATTTATACCGCTGGCGAAAAAGAATATGACACTTGGCTGGAAAGAAAAGATAAAGGTGTACCCTTTAATAGCGAACTCTTAGAAGAGTTTAGAGGAATATGTAATACCTATGACCTGAAGGAGTATCTGCCTTATTTTGAAGGTTGATATAATAATTTCCTTGTAGGGTATAGAGTAATGAGTTCTCATTTTTTTACATTAAACAATTATTTAACGGGTTGCAATTTTCAATAAAAGTGGTATCGAAAGCCTCGATAAAACGAAGTTTTTGCGTTTTATGATTCTCTACAATAAATGATACATGAAAGGTTCTACGAAAGACCTAGTTTCCTAAATTTTTCGGATTGGATATTATCATAAGTCAGGTTAATAATAACAATGAAGCCATCCAGCATTTGCCGGATGGCTTCATAATATAAAACCTAAACCAAAACCAAATATATTTTACTCGTAATCAGGGAGAGCATTCATTAACTTCTGCCTTGAAAAGAATATTCTACTTTTAACCGTACCTATCTTCAGATTGAGCTCTTCGGCTATCTCTTTGTATTTATAGCCCGAAGTGTGCATCTGGAATGGGATCCGAAAATCATCGTCCAACTCCTTTATCTTTTTGTTGATCTCGTTGTGAGAGTACTGAGATTCTGGCCCATTGTTCTCCGATTTGCTATTCATCAGAAACTGGTTGTCGCTCGAATCAAAGGTTGTGTTCTGTTTAACGGCCTTACGGTAGTTATTAATGAAAGTGTTCTTCATGATCGTGAAGGTCCATGCTTTCATGTTGGTATCATCCTCAAACTTATCGCGATAGGTGAGGGCTTTTAGGTAGGTCTCTTGAAGGAGATCCCTTGCATCTTCAGTATTTGAAGTTAAACTGTAAGCAAATCGCTCGAGGTTTGACTCAAGTACGATAAGTGCGCTATTAAATTCTGCTTGTGACATAGCTATATGTTTTAATTATTATTTAGACTAAATCCATATAAAATGTTTAAGCAAAATTAAAGCTCAATTGAACAATATCCTAATTGGCATCGATGATTTACATCACTTTCTAAATCGATTCTAAATAAGGATTCGCTTTGACCTAAGCGTAGAGAAGGGTTTGGAGCATCAGTTTAAATTGCGTCTAAATAGATTTGCATAAAAGAATGGTATGTAAATAAAAGATAATCAGGCAGATGATTATTTTAATTTTATCGATTTTACCTTGCCTGAGAATGACTCAAGGGATGAAACGATACTAATTTCCTTTGGGATTTTGAATCGATCCTGGTTAACCTTATAACCTGTTACAAATAGATGCCCATTGGGTATACTCTTCCGAATAGTTTTATAGAAATCGGCAAGGTTTATCTTTGAAATAGAAGAACTAGTTGATGTAAAGATTACTGCAGGCTTAATCTCTTTTGATGTTTGGATTACATCATCTATTGGGGTTGATTGTCCAAAGTAGATTGTTCTAAAACCCATTTTTTTTGCAGCAAAGGCATAGAACAGAAGCCCTAATTCATGGTACTCATCCTCGGCGAGGAAGAACAGAAAAAGAGGAGCATCAATTTTAGGTTCTTTAACTGCTTCGTAACTCGAAATGAGAATATGTTTAACAATATTCGTTGCAAAATGCTCGTGAGTTGGTTTTATCATTCCCGTTTGCCAGAGAATTCCAACACGATTGAGTAAAGGGAGAATTAGGTTTTCGTAGGTTGATTCTAATCCTTGTTCGGTAACATTATTTATTAGGTATGATTTAAACGTAGTTTGATCGAACGAAAGCAATGAAAGCAGTAATGGCTCAAGATTATTCTCTTTTGATAGTGAAGGGGTTGAAGGAATTTGCAGGATGAGCTCTGAAATCTCTTCGTGCGATTTTGCTGCTACTTTACTTATTTTGTAACCATTACGGAGTAAAAGGGTAATATTTAGAATAAGCCGAACATCTGATTCGGTATACCTGCGGATATTTGTATCGGTTCGTTGAGGCAGAAAAAGGTTATACCTTCTTTCCCACATGCGAATCGTATGAGCCTTTATTCCAGATATCAGCTCAAGTTGTTTAATTGAATAGCTGCTCATTCCTATTTTTTAATGATAAACAAGCTATTAATGAGATTGTTCAAAGACAAGTTGTTCGAAAAATGTTTATTTTGAAACTCGTTCCAATCCTTCTTTTGCTAATTTAAGTGAGGGATCCGCTTTAAAAGCACTTTCAAAAAGTTTTTTTGCTTCCAATTTGTTCCCCTGTTTTTCATAAATCTGTGCTAAGCGCATATTGGCGCCAGCATGGCTTGGTTCATTTTGTTTAGGTTGGTAGGCAAGATATTTCATTAAGCACTCTTTCCCTCTTTCGAGCTTCAAGCCAGAAATTGCACTGGTCTTTCCAATCTGATAGATTGTACCAAAATCCTCAGGATTCTTTTTAATAGCATCTTCAAAGCAGCTGAATGCTTTGTCGAATTGTTGCTGGGTTACGTAAAAAGAACCTAAGATAGGGCTGTAAACGGGATCAACTTTAATGGCTTCGTTATACTCTTTTTCTGCTGCTATAGGATTATTCTCCTTTAAAAAGATATTGCCCAGCTGCAAATGGCCTTCGGCAGGTTTAGTTTTACCTATTTCAATCGCCATCTCCTTGGCTTTATCGATACTCCCTCCCATGAAGCTAGGAGCCTGAAGATAAAACTGAATTAGCGATTGCCGAGCATTGATTAGTGTAGGATCTAAAGAAATGGCTTTCTCCCACTCGCTTTTCATCTTAGGGGCAAGCATTCCCTGTTTTAGTATATTTGCGTTTTGCGCAATAGTTGCATAGGTGTTTCCAAGCCAAAGGTGGTATTCAGCTATCTTATCATTAGCATCTACAGCCTCTTCGAGGTAATCTGAAGCATCATCAAATACATTCTCATCACAAGCAATTCGGCCAAGGTAATATTGTGCCGCAGCATAATCTTTACTATCGTTATTTATTGTCGAAAGAATCTTTTTTGCTTCAGTATTATTTTTTGATTCCCAGAGTTTTTTTGCCTTCTCTATGTTCGATTGAGCAAAAGATTGAGTGGCGATTAATAGGATTAGCAGGATGCGAATCATAAATTTAATATTTTAAAATAGTTAATATGACTGGTGCAAAGTCAATTATAATTTGTTGCATCTCCACTTGACCCTCTAAACCCCTAAAGGGGCAATCCTGCGCGCAGACTTCCCCCTTTAGGGGTTTAGAGGGGTAAGGGTTGATCATACGAAATTTTAATGTTGACATGACACTAGTGTACTTATAGTATAATTACTAAAGGACGAACGAACGTTTTATAAAGTTACAAAATTTATTAAAGGTTGGGGAAATCTACTCAGCGATTTTACGGATAAGCATCAAGCCATCACGCATTGGTAGTAAAACATTTTGTACCCGGATATCATCCTGCACCATTTGGTTGAATGATAGTATCGCATTGGTATGAAGATCGTTTGAGTCTGGGTCGATTACCTTGCCATTCCAAAGTACATTATCAGCAATGATAAAACCTCCAACCTTTACTTTAGGGAATACTAATCGATAGTAATCGGGGTATTCTCGTTTATCGCCATCAATAAAAACTAAATCGTATGCTAATTTCAATGTTGGTAATACTTTTAAGGCACTGCCAAGGTGCAAGCTAACATTATCTTTTACCCCAGCCAGGTTTAAGAACTTTAGTATTACCTCTTCAAGTTCATCGTTGACTTCAATGGTATCTAGATGTCCATTGGGCATAATCCCGCGAGCAATACAAATTGCCGAATACCCTGTAAATGATCCTATTTCGAGAACATTTTGGGGTTTATACATCTCACATATCATTTGAAGCAAAAGCCCCTGCTGCCTTCCACTAAGCATTCTGGGGTTGTATGTGGTAAGATTTGTAAAACGGGTTAGTTCGGCAAGCACCTCATCTTCTGGGGAGGAGTGTTGCGAAAGGTACTGCTCAAAATCGTTATCAATTTTACCCATGGATGTTTCCTTTTATAGTTTTACAAAAATAGATATTGAACAGTTCTCTAAATAATATTTGTCTTTACTATCAGCAGTTCACGCAAAGAGCGCAAAGATTTCGCTAAAAGTGCAAAGAAACATTAGGCATATCAGTACTTTGCGATCTATATGATTGTTTTCGAGGTCTTTGCGAGATTTTTTTAAATAGTATAAAGACAGATACTAATTAAACTTAATTATACCCCTTTACTTCTTTACACCAATTCCTTTAAAGAACTTACTAAAGTGTAACTCTTATTATTTATAAATCAGGGTTGAAAGGTTGTCGGGGTTGAATATCTCGTTGGCCGTTTCGAGTATTGTAGATGAGGAGAGATTCTCGATCTGTGAGTAGATTGTATCAAGACTGTCGGCGGCATTGTATACCATATAGCTCTTAGCAACAGAAAGCATAAGATTTTCGTTGCTGTCGGATGCAATGGCCAATTGCCCCATCAGCTGACGTTTTGCCTTATACAGCTGTAAAACCCCCAATTTCTGGGTCATTATTTTCTCCAGCTCTTTATTAACCAGCGATAAGGATTTCTCGAGGTTATCCTTATCTGTACCAAAGTAGATGCAGAACAAACCCGTATCGGAGTATGGATTATACATTGATTCGATGTTGTAGGCAAATCCATGCCTTTCGCGTAACGCTAGGTTTAATCGGGAGTTAAGACCCGGTCCACCAAGAATATTATTCAATAGGTGCATCCCAATACGCTTAGGATCCTGAAGATCGTAAGCGATGTTACCTATAATACAATGCGTTTGGAAGGTTGATTTCTTAACAATCTTTGTTTGTGGAGTATAGTATTTGAAGCTATCTCTTTGGATCTTTCGCCTATTTGGTGCAACCCACCCCAAATGCCTTTCGGCAAGTTTTTGAACCCGGTTGAATGAGATATCTCCGATAGAGCAAAACACGATTTGATCGGTATTATAATTACGATCAATAAACCTTTGTATATCGGCTCGGGTAAATCGCTTGATGTCCTTTTTAGTTCCAAGGATATTTAATCCGAATGGGTGTCCAGCGTAGATGAGCTCTTCAAAATCATCGAAGATGAGTTCCGATGGATTATCCTTATATGAATTGATCTCATCCAATACAATCTCTTTCTCCTTCTTCATCTCCTTTTCGGGAAAAGTGGAACGGAAGGTGATATCGGATATCAGCTCAACGGCTCGATCAAAATCGTCCTTTAAGAAGGTTGCATGAATAACTGTTTCCTCCTTGGTTGTGTAGGCATTAAGCTCCCCGCCAACATCCTCGAGTCGGCTCATGATATGATAAGCCTTGCGTTTTTTAGTCCCTTTGAAAATTACATGTTCGATGAAATGGGCAATGCCGTACTCGTGAACAAGTTCATCGCGAGTCCCAGCATTTATCATTATTGAGCAATGGGCAACAGGTGAGTTGCTCCGCTTATGGATAATCCTGATTCCGTTTTGAAGAGTATGAATATCAAACTCCATTTAATGACAATTAATGAATATTTATAAAGGTATGCCGATTGACCTTCATTATCGTTTACAAAACTGATTTTTAAAATTTTTGTTGAGTAAAACTAAATAGATTTCAATGAAATCGAATCGGTATTAGAGTGATTTATGCGCAAACCTACTCGAAAAGATGGTAATGAACAAAGGTTTTTAGCAAAATTGATACAATAAACGGGGGAAATTGAATTTTAGTCACAATATTTTTAAAGTTAATGATCTGATAACTAGAAAGGAAATAAATAAGTTGTAAAAAAGAGGCCTTAGCTCGCCGTAAAGTTTTTGGGATAAAAAAAAAAGTATATATTTGCACCGCATTTGCCAATGGTGCCATAGCTCAGCTGGTAGAGCAAAGGACTGAAAATCCTTGTGTCCGTGGTTCGATTCCA
>JAYTVX010000372.1:0-5332 GCA_043743775.1 Bacteroidales bacterium
CTTGCATAGCCACAATTTAGCTAAAAAAATAGACTAATGGAACAATATATATCAAAGCAGTAATAAAATCGATAACATATATTTTCTTAATATCTAAAATGGTAATGCCCATGCCGATTAAGAGAATCCCTCCAACCGCAGATAGCTCATTAACCATTACCTGACTAAACGAGCCACCAAGCCACATCGTGAATAGCGTCATCGAACCCTGATAAATTAGAATTGGAACGGCAGAAAAGATAACACCAATACCCAACGATGATGCTAGCGCAATTGACGCTACGCCATCCATTAAACTTTTAATCAATAAGAGCTTTGGTTGGTCACCTATCCCCTCCTCGATTGAGCCGAGTATAGCAACAGGTCCCATGCAGAATAGCAGCGATGCAACGAGAAAACCCTCGGTAAACTTATCCCCTTTTAGGTTAAACTTACGTTTTATCAGTTCTCCAAGTCGGTCCGTTTTGTCCTGTAAATGAAGAAATGAGCCTGTAATAGCACCAAGAATCAAACTAAAAGCAATAAGAATGGCATTTTGAGTTTTTAAACCCATCGAAAATCCTAGATAAAGAGTAAATAGTCCAAAAACCTGAAATAATAAATCAATTACCCGCTGAGGGAGAAAAGCCTTAAACCTTAAACCTATCGCACCACCTAATATTATCGCGCATGCATTTACAAGAGTACCTATCATTCTTTTTTCTTCAAACCTAGTAATTTTATTGAGCGGTTTTATCATTCATAACTATAATTGTTGAATATTTTAAACCTAATTATTGGCAAATTCTTGCCTCTGTAGTTGGAAAATGTTAAATTTGAAATAATCAATTGTGACGATTTTTTCACAAATAAGAAAAGAATATGAAGTTTGAATTGATGACCAAGGATGAATGTATAAACTTCATCGAATTCAATATTACTGGTGATAGCGAAAACTATAACAAGTGCGATGAAGAGTCGTTATACCTTAATAGCAGTCTTTTCAACATCTTTGCAGGGTGCTTCGAACGCAGCAACCATCTTTTCGAATTTATCGGTCAAACGATGTACAACAGTCGTACATTCATTCCTCTTAAAAATGAGCTAAATGATAACCTTGATAAACTTGTAGCCATTAATAGTTTCAAGGAATTTCAAGATTATCTATCAAGTATATTCATGGGTAGGGAGCTGATCAATCAGTTTAACCAAATTGACCCTGAATACGATAAGCATTGGCGTAGCTATATCCGAAGATGGATTCGCATTAACCGTGGGTTAACCAAGCTTATTAACAGATGTATTGATGAGGATTTAGTACTTTGGGTTATCGGGTACTAACCTCGAATCCGAATTCTTTCAAGCTTACAGCTAGATTTTTTTCCACACCAATAACTCTATAACCTGAGAATTCTCTCCTTAAAGCGTAGTTACTCCTATACTTTTCAAACTCAACCGATGATTTCCTGAAACGCATATCATCTGCCATAATATCATACGTTTGAGAGATAGTCTCGATAAGACTTATAGGGTTTTCAAGTAATTTCTTTTTATCAATTGGGTTTTGTGCCGGATTCCAAGGGTGTATTCCAAGGTTAAAATATTTACTAAGTGCATCAACCACCATCCGCGTTCCGTTCACCTTTCCCTCCACTGAGTAACCTGCGATATGAGGCGTAGCAATGTTTACCAGTTTTAATAGTTCTTGTGAGATATTTGGTTCATTCTCCCAAACATCAAGCGCCGAAGCTGCTATCTTCTTTTTGGCAATTGCATCGATTAATGATTGGGTTTCAAGCACCTCCCCCCTCGATGAGTTTAAAAGAACAGCACCATCCTTTAACAAGCTAATCAAATCATTATCGACCATGTGGTAGGTAGCATCAATACCCGAAGAAGTTAAGGGAACATGGAAGGTAATAAAATCAGAGCCCTGAACAATGGTTTTTAAATCGATATAATCGGGTAGATGCTCATCCCTTTGCCGTGGAGGATCGCAGCAAAGAATTTTCATACCCAGAGCTAATCCTAGATCAACAATTCTACGGCCAACATTCCCAACACCAACAACACCTAAAACTTTTCCTTCAAGTCTTATCCCTTTTGATTTGGATATTTGAAGCAGTGCTGCGGCAATCCATTGCTGAACAGCTCCCGAGTTACAGCCAGGCGCATTTACCCATTCTATGCCCCTTGAGTTGCAGAAATTGGTGTTGATATGGTCGAATCCAATAGTTGCAGAACCAATGAATTTAACCGTTGAACCCTCAAGTAGTTCCGAATTGCAGAGAGTGCGGGTACGAACTATAAGAGCATCGGCATCCTGAACAACCTCTCGGGTAATCTCTTTAGCAGGGAGAAGAACAACGCTCTCGAAATGAGAATCGAAAATTCCTTCTAAATATGGGATATTGATATCGGCAACCAGCTTCATCGTTCAAATTTTCACAAATATAGGAATTACTTATTAGTTGATAGAAGTTTGGGTTGCCTGATATCAATTGTCATTCTAAAGCCTTTATCGCTTTTGCCATTCGTTTAATACCCTCCTCAATTTCCAGCTCATTGCTTTTTGATATTGATATCCTCATAAAATATTCATTCGTGGGACTATAAAAAAATGACTTACCATCAGTAACCTTTACTCCATACTTTTGAAAGTGCTCTTCGATATCAACCTTATTCGTTTTAATATTAAGCTTAAGCCAAATCAGAAAGCCCCCTAGCGGTTCCATCCAAGTTACTTTATCGGGAGGCATATGGGTTTTTAAAGCCTTTAGGGTTACTTTCATTCGCTTACGAAATTCACGTAGTACCTTGCGGATATGAAGTTCGTAGTATCCCGATTTACAGAATCGATGGATCATTATCTGGCTAAAGGTGTTTGTCGATAAATCGAATATCGTTTTGAGTGCAGTTAACTGACGAATACACTCCTTGTCAGCTATTATCCAACCTAAACGAAAGCCTGGGGCTAATATCTTCGAAAACGAACCTAAATAGATTACCATACCTTGTGTATCAATCGACTTAATGGGCAGATGCACCTTCCCGAAGTACTTCATCTCCTCCTCAATGCTATCCTCAACAATAATTACCTTATGCTTCTCGCAAAGCGAAAGGAGCTCTTCCCTCCTATTCTGAGGCATTGTTACAGCAGTTGGATTATGAAAAGTGGGCATTGTATAAATCATCTTAACCGTATACTGCTGAAGATATTTTCTAAAAACCTCTATATCCATCCCGTTCTCGTTAACAGGAATCTCTAATATCTTACATCCATAGTATTTTATTAGAGGAATAAGCATTGAATAGGTTGGCGATTCGGCAGCAATAACATCTTCCTTTGTTAAGAATGCCTGAAAAATTAGCTGTAGAGAATTCTGAGAACCATTAGTTATAAGAATATTTTCATCCTCGGCATTTACTCCGTGAAGCCTCATATGCGAGATGATTGATTGCCTGAGGGGTTCGTATCCCCGAGGATGAGAGTATCCGAAGATATTCTGCTCTGAATCAGCCATAGCCTCCCGAAAACAGGTGTTGATTAGCCTTACATCAATCAACCTTGAATCGGGCTCTAATCTCTGAAAACTTATTAAATCGGTATTAAAAGCATTTATTAGATGTGAAAACTTATTCAGCTTATCATAATTGTGTTTGTAAAAACCCGTTAGATGATCGTCCCAGAAATTGCCTTTATAGCTTAACGATGCTATTTCCTTCTTGATATTTTTACGCTTTCTAACCTTAGTATAAGAGCCAGAAGTACTCTCGATATAACCTAATGCCCAAAGCTCCTCGTATGCCCTGATAACCGTTGAACGGTTTATACCAAGCGTTATTGCCAACTGCCTAGTTGATGGCATAAGAAAACCCTCCTGTATATCGCCTGATTCGATAAGGGATTGTATCTGACTAACGAGCTGATCGAAAACAGTCTCGCTCCTACTCTTATCTATTGAAAGAAGCATAGCCATCATAAATTGGTTGGATAAATTTAACTATATATTGGTTGTTTTCACTCATACAATTATACAATAATTTTGTATCAGAAAATAATGCAAACTACCAATTCAGAATTCACTGGAAGAGTCATTGGGTCTGTAATCAGAGAATTCTGGAAAATCAAGGTTTAATGTTGAATTTAAATAGAGATATGTTATGAATCACATTTTTGAACCGTTGGGCGTTGAACACAGAGTGCCAGTTATTGATATCTATAACCACTATATCGAGAACAGCTATGCTGCTTACCCAGAAAAAAAGATGCCCTATGAGTTTTTCGATACCTTCCTTGAAAAAACTAAGGGTTATCCTGCTTTTACTATTAAAAATGGATCAACAAACAAAATTGTTGGGTTCTGCTACCTAAAAGCACACCACCCCTTCTCCGTTTTTAAGGAGACTACCGAGATAACCTACTTTATTGAACCTTCTGAGGTTGGTAAAGGAATCGGCAAAAAGGCACTACAACTCCTAGCAGAAAAAGGAAAGAATATGGGCATTAAACAGATACTTGCAAGCATCTCATCATTAAATGAGCAAAGTTTAACCTTTCATCTAAAAAATGGATTTAAGGAATGCGGAAGATTTGATAGGATTATCAAAAAGAATGGCATCTACTTCGATATCATCTGGATGCAAAAAGAGATATAATTAGGTCTAACTTTAACAAAAAGATTATGAATTTCACAAATTGCTATGAGGACACAAAACGAGCAGAGTCGTACGCAAAGCTTGAATTTCCCGGAACGTATTACCTCGCTTACCGGGATTTACCTGAAATCATTTTAAAACATACTGAAATTGGCAAGGCCATTGATTTTGGCTGCGGCACAGGGCGTTCAACGAGATTTCTAAAAAAACTTGGTTTTGACCCTACGGGAATAGATATCTCCCAGAATATGCTTAACCTAGCAAAGGGAATAGATCCTTATGGAAAATATCTACTAGTTAATGATGGGAATTATAGCCATTTAGGTTTGGGTGAGTATGAATTAGTTCAATCCATCTTTACCTTCGATAATATTTCAGGATGGGAAAACCGTACAAAAATTCTAGCTGGGTTACGCGATCTACTTAAACCATCGGGGAGAATTGTTTGCTTGGATTCCTCCCATGAGCTTTACACCAACGAATGGGTATCGTTCACCACAAGGGATTTTTACGAAAACTGGAATGCCAAAACAGGTGATATCGTTCGCGATATCATACTCGATATCGAGGATAAAAGCCCTGTTGAAGATATTTATTGGACCGATCGTGATTACGAGAAGCTATTCGCTTTGGCGGGATTGAAAATCGAAGCCACATATAGACCCATGGGGTATGAGGGTGAATCGATAAACTG
>JAYTVX010000373.1:0-2644 GCA_043743775.1 Bacteroidales bacterium
GTGTGGCGAATTCTTGACTAAGCAGGAGTTTGGGAAATTCAATATTATTGAGGTGCCCATGGATGAGTCCTATGCAGCCAATAGCCTTTGGATTAATGGAAAAGTTTTAGTGCCTAAGGGGTTTCCAAAAACCCTTAATCGGATTAAAAAGACTGGATGCGAAACTATTGAGGTGGATGTGTCTGAGTTCCGTAAACTCGATGGTGGTTTAAGTTGTTTATCGTTAAGATTCTAAACTTGCTGTCACGCACTTGGCCCAATTATAAATCGAATGGATTATAAATCCGCGTGAACGGAATTTTGGTGCAAGCGAATAATAAAACAGGAAAGGCTGAATAACATTCAGCCTTTCCTGTTTTATTTTGAAATAATGTTTAGCGAATCCAAGGTTTTCCCATGCTTAATACTGTTTTGCCTGCTAAGTCGTTAATGATTATACCCGCCATCATGTAAAGAGCTGAAAATGCACAAATCATAAGTTCATAACCAGCAACAACATTGAAAGTTGGATATCCAAAATGGCCTAAATCAAGAAAAATGAATCCAATAATAAGTGTTACGAATGTGAAGGTCATTGCTTTATGAACACGTAATGATGCTATTAGCATAATGGCAGTATAAAGGGTCCAAGCAACTAGGAAATATCCGACATCTGTTGTTGATGCTTCATATACCTTTAGCACATTTAGGAGCCAAATAATACCCAGACTTATCCAGAATGCACCGTAAGAAACGAATGCGCTGTATCCGAAGTTATTTCCCATTTTCTGTTCTTGGAAACCAGCAATCATTTGTGCTAATCCCCCAAAAATTAACCCCGATGCTAATACTGGGCCAATCCCCATTAGACCAATGTTGTGAAATTGCAGAAGCATTGTTGTTAGTCCGAATCCAGCAAGGCCTACAACAGCTGGGTTTGCATGTTTCTTTTCGTTCATATTATTAGGTTTGTTTGTTTTTTATTAAGGGCGCAAAGGTAAAATAAACTTTATTACTTGGAATCAATTCTTTTAATTGTTGCTAGTTTATACAATGAAGCTAATATTAAGCAAACAACCTCGCTCATTCGGGCAAGGTTGTTTTATAGAGCTGTTACTACTATTATAGATTATTTCCCGAATGAACCCTTTCTAAGGAACTCAAGGGTTTTATCCATCTCGATGTACATAATCCGATCCTCCTCGATGAATGGAACGATTTCACGGTATTGAGCCACGAAATCTTCGAGGTATGGAGATGTTTTTGCTGGACGACGGAATTCTAAAGCTTGTGCAGCATTGAATAGCTCAATGGCGATAATCCTTTCGGTATTGTCAACCACCTTTAGCAGCTTTGTTGCAGCGTTACCGCCCATGCTTACGTGATCCTCCTGACCATTGGATGAAACAATAGAATCGACTGAGGCTGGTGTGCAGAGCTGCTTGTTCTGGCTAACCATTGAGGCTGCTGCGTACTGAGGTATCATAAAGCCAGAGTTTAGCCCCGAGTTAAATACCAAGAATTCAGGTAATCCTCTGAGTCCCGATATCAGCTGAACCACACGACGCTCGGAGATATTTCCAAGTTCCGATATGGCAATTGCCATAAAATCGTAGGAGAGAGCAAGTGGTTGTCCATGGAAATTACCACCCGATATAATTAAATCCTCATCTGGCCAAATGGTTGGGTTATCGGTAACTGAGTTTATCTCGATAAGCAGAACGTTGGCTACGTAATTCAGAGCATCCTTTGATGCGCCGTGTACTTGAGGCATACAGCGGAAGGAGTAAGGATCTTGAACGTGTTTTTTTGGATGAGCGATCAGCTCGCTACCCTCAAGAATTTTTCTGAAATTCTGTGCTGTTTCGATCTGCCCTTGATGCGGACGAACTTTGTGTAGATTTTCATGGAATGGTTCAATGCGACCATCGTAAGCTTCGAGTGAAAGGGCTCCGATGATATCTGCAAGTTTAATCAGCTTAAAGGATTTAAGAATTCCGTAAACACCATGTGCGCTCATAAACTGTGTGCCGTTGAGCAGGGCAAGTCCTTCTTTCGACTTTAACTCGATTGGCTCCCAGCCAAACTTGCTCATTATTTCCGATGTTTTGTACTTCTGCCCTTTGTAACGCACGTCGCCTAGACCTAGCAAAGGAAGGAAAAGGTTGGAGAGAGGAGCAAGGTCACCCGATGCACCAAGCGATCCACGATCGTAAACAATTGGAAGAACATCGTTATTGTATAAATCGAGTATTCGTTGAACGGTAGCTACCTGTATGCCTGAATTGCCAAGCGAAAGCGCTTGAGCTTTAAGGAATAGCATCAACCTGATAATGTCGGGATGAATCTCATCACCAGTATTACAAGCATGAGACATTATAAGGTTCTTTTGCAGCAGCGATAGTTTTTCTCTGGAGATATTCCGATTGCAAAGCGATCCAAATCCAGTAGTAATCCCATAGATTGGCGCATGCTCGTTTGCCATCTTATTGTCGAGATACTCACGACACTTGGTGATTAATCCAATCGCCTCTTGAGATAACTCCAACTTGTAATGGTTGTTAACCAACTCCTCCATCAACTCGTAGGTTAATGGTTTTGGTGAAATAGCGTGAATCTTATTCATTTTGAGAATGAAATTTTATGTTATTGATTTTGTTAAATT
>JAYTVX010000374.1:0-4047 GCA_043743775.1 Bacteroidales bacterium
ATTGTCTCATTGTCTCATTAGTACATTGAGTTCCTTTGTTCCTGAATCTTCTCGTTCGAGATGTAATCGTCGTACTCCGTATGCTTATCGATCATCCCATTGGGGGTTATCTCGATAATGCGATTACAAACTGTTTGGATAAACTCATGGTCATGCGATGACATCAGGATATTCCCTTTAAAATTCGAAAGGGTATTGTTGAACGCCTGAATCGATTCCAAATCGAGGTGATTTGTGGGCGAATCAAGGATCATCACGTTGGCGTTACGGAGCATCATCCTGGCAATCATGCAACGCACCTTTTCGCCCCCGGAAAGAACCGTGGCCTTTTTGTAAACCTCTTCGCCTGAGAATAGCATTTTCCCTAAAAAACCACGAAGGAACGATTCTAGCGTATCCGATGAGTACTGAGCCAACCAATCGATAAGCGTAATATCCTTTCTGAAGAACTCCTCGTTATCCACGGGTAGATATGCGTAGGTAATGGTTTGCCCCCAGTTAAATGAACCTGTATCGGGCATAGCGTGACCGCTAAGAATCTCGAATAGAGCCGTCATTGCCCTGGGATCGCGCGATAGAAAAGCAACCTTATCGTCTTTCTCTAGCCTAAAGTTGAGGTTTTTGAATAGCGTTACCCCTTCAACCGTTCTGCTTAGATTTTCAACCTCAAGGATAACATTCCCAGCCTCACGCTCTGGGGTAAAGATGATACCGGGATATTTTCGGGTTGATGGTTGTATCTCCTCGATGTTGAGCTTCTCGATCATCTTTTTGCGGCTTGTCGTTTGCTTCGACTTGGCCACGTTAGCGCTAAAGCGTTGAATGAACTCCTGTAGCTCCTTCTTTTTCTCTTCAGCCTTTTTATTCTGCGAAAGTTGTTGCCTTAATGCTAGCTGACTCGATTCGTACCAGAAGCTGTAGTTCCCAGCGAATAGCTGAACCTTATTAAAGTCGATATCGACAATGTGGGTACAGATTGAATCCAGAAAGTGCCTGTCGTGAGAAACGACTAGAACAGTATTCTCAAAGTTTGATAGGTAGTTTTCCAACCAGCTAACCGTATCGAGGTCAAGGTCGTTGGTAGGCTCATCGAGGAGGAGATTATCGGGTTTACCGAAAAGAGCTTGCGCTAAAAGAACCTTTACTTTCTCTTTACCGCTGAGCTCCCTCATCAACTTATTATGATGCTCCTCCTTAATACCTAATCCGCTGAGTAGTGACGCTGCATCGCTGTGAGCGTTCCAACCGTCCATTTCCTCGAATTTTCCCTCTAGCTCCGATACCTTGTGTCCATCCTCTTCGCTAAAGTCAGGCTTGGCGTAAAGCGCGTCCTTTTCATGCATGATCTTCCAGAGCTTGGCATGACCCATCAAAACGGTATCAAGCACAAGACTATCGTCGAATTCAAAGTGATTCTGCTTAAGTACTGATAATCTTTCGCGGGCCCCAAAAGTTACTGTACCCCTCATATTATCAACCTCACCGTAAAGCATTTTCAGAAAGGTTGATTTCCCTGCGCCGTTGGCTCCAATTATACCATAGCAATTTCCAGGAGTAAACTTCATATTGACCTCTTGGAATAATGTGCGTTTGCCGAATTGAACGCCAAGATTTGAAACTGTAATCATCTAAATATTTGGTTTGTAAATTATTAACTTGAGAGAGGTGAATTTTTTAAAGGCCTGCAAAGGTATACAAATTATATTGGTAGAAAAGAAAAAACGAATTAATCAATGAAACAATTTGATAATGAGACAATGTGCCAATATGCCAATGTTTCAATGTGCTAGTATTATCAAAAATCAATGAGAATTCTTTTTAAATGCCGCATTGTCTCATTGAATAATTGGCACATTTATTCAAGATTTCTTCTCAACGCCTCAAGGTAGAATGTGAGTGGGTACATCTTTTCATTGTACCAAAGGGTTGCGAAGTAAAGTCCAATCGGTTTTGAACGAAGACCATTGCTGTTGTATTCCTTATCCAGCCATGTAAAACCTTTAGCGCAGACCTCTCTATCTTTTTTTGCCAAAGCACAGATTACCAGTGAGGTTTCCTCCATTGTTCCACTAATCCCTTTTTGTCCCCCCCAGCTACCATCATCGTTTTGTTGTTGTAGAAGATATTTTTGAGCAGAGGTCAGCATTAGCTGAAGGTTAGCCCTTAGCCCGTAATCAATCTTCATACATTTAAGGCAGTCCTGAAGATATGTTGCAACCTTTGCTGTTCCATAAACGGGATTTTTTTTCCTGTCGGCTTGCTGATTGCCAAACCACAAAGGCAACCAATGTCCATCTTGATGCTGGTTCTTCTGCAAATATTCCATCGCTCTTTGGGCACATCGCTTGAACTTATTCTTTTGATCGTCAGAGATTTTATCTCCTAAAACATTTATTGAACGAGTTATTGACAAAAGTGCATGACCTGTTAGATCGGCGCAGCTGCTATCGAACGGAAGTCGTCCCCAACCCTTACAAAAAGTTGGCATTCCACCATCGCGATTCTGAAGATTTACCAACCAATTACAGCCATCGATAATGGCTTTTGTCTCACCATCATTCCCTTGATACATCTCTAAAAGAGCAAGGATAGCCCCCGAGGTATCATCTGCATCGGGGACGGAACCTGAGTAGCTGGTCCAACCCCAACCTCCTGGCATTGCCCCGTTGAACGGGTGTTTCTCCTTATACTGCAAATTCAGCAGATGGAGCTTCATCAGCTCAATTGATTCAGGGTTGAATGTGTTGAAAAGATTATCGCCTAAAGCTTTAATACTTAGGGTGGTTACCCAAGTTGAAAGGTCGGTATCAATTGGCCAGCTGCCATCCTCACGCTGCTGATTGTTGAGGAAGCCGATTCCTTTCTCAACAATATTATTATCGGAATAACCACATGATATCAGGCACATGCTCACAAAAGCCGTTAGCGGAATAGCTTCTAAAAAGCCACCGCTTTCGGGAACTAAGCCTGTTAACTTACTGATGGTAGGTTTTATCGATCGGTTTCGGATTGCTTTTACTATAATGTTTGAACAATTCTTTTTCTTAAAGGTATAGATACCAACTGCAACAAGGGCCGGAATTGCATAGCTAACCACTTGTAAATTGAAGAATCGATAAAGCGAAGCGGGCAGGAGGGTAAACTCAAAGGGTAGCTGAGGAACTTTTCGGAGATCTTCATCGCCAAGAATTCCGCAAATGGTAAGCATTGAAAGGATTGGTACCGAGAAAGTGTAATCTTTACCGTAGTGGTTTAATACCGATTTTGAAATATTTCCCGATTGTAGGCTGATATTCTGGGACTCAAGATAATTCTCAATTCCTTTTAAATACTTGTTCCCATCAGATTCTTGTGCTTGACAAAATTTAATCGCTGCATAGCTTAGGAATGATGTGCTGACGTTGCTTTCGCTTTCTGGGGTATCACCATAACCACCATCAGCGTTGACGTTATCGAATAGCCATTGTAATCCTTTGGTTACCCTCTCTTCGTGTTGAGGTAATCCTTTCAGCTTAATAGCAACTATTGAAACCGCAACGGCTAGGGCACTAGAGGATAGTTTCCCCGTCCAGAAACCATTACTGTTCTGCTCGGCAATAAGTTTGCTGCAGAGAATTTTATATTGATCTTCGAGTTGCTGTTTGTCCATAATTGAAAGATAAGATTTCACGCAAAGGGCGCAAAGGGTTCGCGAAGGAAAAATATAATAGAACACAGATTACACGAATTTAACGGATAATCACGGATTTTTATTTCAATTCTCTGTGTTCCTCTGTGTCTCTGTATCTCCGTGTTTATTTTTTCTTTACGAGAAACTCATTTTATTTCTGCTCCGCTAATGCCCCCAAAGCTAATAATCCATAAAATGTATATTCGATATCGATATCAAAATCCAATTCGGTTGCACAAAAGCCACCATTCAAATATAATCCATCAACAAAACTAAGGCAATCGGGTTTAATCTCGGTAATATCTGCATCGATAAAGCTTAGTGCGTAAAGTGCAACTGCGGTTGAAAGTAAATCCTCAATGGGGGCTTTTTGTAAA
>JAYTVX010000375.1:0-2391 GCA_043743775.1 Bacteroidales bacterium
TGTAAAAGTATAAAAGAATTTCAAATCAAGTTAACTATCATGAAGTACATGGGAATTACACCCCGACTTCGAATGAATAAGGTTTACTTATAGAATATATTTCTAAATAATGTAAATATCATATCATATTTATTCCAAATAAAGATGATTTATATATATTTATATTCTGTAAATAGAAACTAATTATCAATATATATAACTTTGACATCAAATAAAAGAGAGCATTACTATGGACAATATCTTTCAAAAAATTAATGAACTTTCGGAAAAATACCGAAATTATACCGCTGAGAATCTTTCGAAACTTGTAAAGATTAAATCGTTGAGTACTCAGGAAAAGGATGTTCAGCTCGAGCTGAAACGTCAAATGGAAGAGGCTGGCTTTGACGAAGTTTTCATCGATGGACTTGGCAATGTTATTGGTCGTATTGGAAATGGCAAGAAAATTCTTGCTATTGATGGCCATATGGATACCGTCGACTTTGGCAATATGGATAATTGGAGCTTTAATCCACTTAGCGGTGAAATTAAGGATGGTTTCGTTCATGGTCGTGGCACTGTTGATCAAGAAGGTGGTCCTGCTGCATTTGTAACTTCAGGAAGAATATTAAAGGAGCTAGGCTTTGATAAAGACCTTACTATCTATTTTGTAGGTAGCGTTATGGAAGAGGATTGCGATGGTCTTTGCTGGAAGTATATCATAGAAGAAGATAAAATTAAACCCGATTTTGTAATTAGTACTGAACCTACTAATCTTAATATTTATAGGGGTCATAGAGGTAGGATGGAGATGCATGTTCATTTCTATGGTGTTTCATCACATGGTTCTGCTCCAGAACGTGGAAAAAATGCAATCTACATGGCATCACGCGCAGCGCTTGAGATCGAGAAACTGAATGAAAGGCTCAAGTTTGATGAGTTTCTAGGAAAAGGTAGCGTTACCATTTCTGAAATCGTATCTGGAAGTCCATCACTTTGTGCTGTTGCCGATTATGCTCGTGTTCACCTTGATAGGCGATTAACTTGGGGTGAAACCAAGGAGTCTGCAGTTAAAGAGGTTGAAGAAGTTGTAAAAGGTATGAATGCCAAGGTTAAAGTGCTTAACTACTCTGAAAAAGCTTATACTGGTTTAGTGTACGGGATGGAGAAATACTATCCAACCTGGAAAATGGAAGAGACTCATGAAGTGGTTCAGACTGGTGTGAAAGCTTTTAAGAACTTATTTAATAAGGATGTGAAAGTTGATAAATGGACATTCTCAACCAATGGTATTATGACCTGTGGAACATACGGAATTCCTACAATCGGTTTTGGACCAGGGAACGAGGTTCTTGCACATGCACCAAATGAGAAGGTACCTGTTGGAGATCTTGTTGTTGCAACTGCATTTTATGCTGCTTTTGCTTACGAACTAGCAAAATAATTACTAAAAATTAATAGTATACCTGTCAGGTTTTAAAAAACCAGACAGGTTTAAAAAAGGTTAAATATGAATCTAAAAGATAAAATTGAAGGACTTAGCAAGGTAAAGTCCGAATTGTACAAGAAAGATTTCTTACTCACTTGGGAAAAGAAGGAGAAGGATTTGAGGATTGTACTTGAAGTTGCTGCTATTCTTAAAGAAATGCGCTCACAGAATATCTCACCTCGAGTTTTCGACTCAGGTTTGGCAATTTCTAACTTCCGCGACAATTCTACTCGTACTCGTTTTTCATTCGCATCAGCAAGTAATTTGCTAGGATTAGCTGTTCAGGATTTAGATGAGGAGAAATCGCAGATAGCCCACGGAGAAACGGTTCGCGAAACAGCGAACATGATTTCATTCATGTCTGATTTCATTGGTATCCGTGACGATATGTTTTTGGGTGAAGGAAATAAGTACATGCGCGAGGTAGGTACTGCTCTTGATGAGGGATTTGCAAAGGGAGTATTACCTTCACGTCCAGGTATCGTTAATTTACAGTGCGATATGGACCATCCAACCCAGTCGATGGCCGATTTGATGCACCTTCAAGATGTTTACGGTTCACTTGAGAACCTTAAAGGTAAAAAGATCGTGATGAGCTGGGCCTACTCACCAAGCTACGGCAAGCCACTTTCAGTTCCTCAAGGAATTATTGGTCTGATGTCACGCTTTGGAATGAATATCGAATTGGCTTATCCAGAGGGTTATGGTTTAATCCCTGAGATAGTGGATATCGCCAAAAAGAACGCTGAGCAAAGCGGTGGTTCTCTCAATGTAAGCCATTCCATGTCAGAGGCCATGAAGGGTGCTGATATCGTTTATCCTAAGAGTTGGGCACCATACCATATCATGCAACAGAGAACAACACTTCTTCAGAACGCCGATAAGGCTGGTCTAAAAGATCTAGAGCAGGTTTGTCTTGCAAA
>JAYTVX010000376.1:0-1962 GCA_043743775.1 Bacteroidales bacterium
AAACCGATGGGTTATTTCTTCAGATGCATGGTCGTCGATACCAGTGAATAGTACAATTTCAGTTTTAGATTTAAGCAGATGCCTTAAATCGCTACTGATGATAAACTCTATAATTCCCTCGATGAAAAGGACAAAACCTTTGGCTCCAGCATCAACAACATTTGCCTTTGCAAGCACAGCTAGTTTCGATTTTGTCTCAAATAACGACTTTTCGAGAACTGCCTTTGATTTGATTAGTAACAGGTTAAAATCATGACATAACCTATTTTCGTAAATGAAATCAGCCCAATCCTTAATTACTGTTAGCATTGTTCCCTCAACGGGGTTAGCAACGGCCTCGTAAACGTATCGAACCGAATTTTTAATGCTTTCGGCAAACTGATTTATCGTGATTGTACCATGATTGCCAGTCTCATTGCTTAAACCATACATAAACTGAGCAAATATAATCCCCGAATTCCCACGAGCATTTACAAGTGTAGCTTCGGCAATTAAATCAGCCGTAACCTTGTACGATTTATCAGGATGAATTGAGTCAATAACGGCACGGATTGTAGACGCTAAGTTAGTCCCTGTATCGCCATCGTTTACAGGGAATACATTTATTTTGTTGAGTTCTACCTGATTCTCAAGTATCTTCTTAGCCCCAGCAATAAATGTATAGTACAATCTTCTTCCATCTATCTCCAATACAGCATCGTTTTGCATAATCCCAAAGCTTAAAAATCGAGTTTATTTCGACCTAACCAAAATACTTTCCAATCATTATTCGATTTGAAAAGTGCAATTGTAGCATAAAGGCAGGTTGCAAAATTTCCTAAAATCATAAAGGTAACTACCCAAATAGCAGCATTTAGCCTATTATGTTCACGAAATATTACCCAACCGCTAAACAGAAAGAACCCGATGTAAACATCTATCAGGCTAACCTTACCCCAGGCAATGGACATCAGAACATTTCCCTCTTTGAAAAAATTACCATAAATAAAGTTATACATCAGGGTAAAGAACATTATAATCGTTCCTGTTAATGCTAGAAATTTTGCTGACTTCATAGGATAATTTTTAAGTAAGAGCCAAGTTAAAGGATATTGAGATTAACCACAAAAGAAAACCAAGGAATATTCAACTCAATAGAAAAACTACAACTAAGTATTAGACCCTTTTCATACCAAGTTCTATTGTTCGCCAATTGAGGTGCAGATAATTTTGCGGAAACTAAACCTTAACCTTTCTATATATGATTCGACGTATTAGAATTTTCTCAATCATCGCTATTCTAACGCTAATTGCAAATTTCGGTTTTTCGCAGAATGAATCGCCAGTTCAGCTCGGTGCCGATTTTATGAGTCGTTATGTTTGGCGAGGTGTCAACCTTGGCGGGAGTAGTCCAAGTCTTCAACCTTGGATTAAGTATAATTTAACGAGTAAAGATTCTTCGCATGTCTTATCTTTAGGAGCATGGGGAGCATACACCTTTTCTCAGACATCAAACCAAGAGGTTGATTTGTACCTAACCTACACCTATAAAAATATGGTTAGCTTAACGGTAACCGATTATTTTTTCCCCGATTATTATCAAACTAAACCAAGAAGCAACTATTTCAACTACGATAAGGATAGCACCTGTCACGTGTTTGAGGCCATTGCAAGCTTTAATGGAACCGAGAGTTTTCCGTTTACCTTTTCGTTTGGCATGAACTTTTATGGCAACGATGCTCGAAAAATTAATGATGATGGAAGTGCAGGAAAAATATTTATGACAAAGTATGTTGAGGTTGGCTATAAGAAAAACATCAAAGGTGTTGATTTCAACGCATTTATTGGAGCAGCATTAGATAAACCTGATACTGGCAAAGGGGAACTTGGGTTTTATGGAAATAAAACTTCAGGGGTAATTAACCTTGGATTCAAGGCCTCCAAATCCATTCAAATATCCGATAAATTCTCATTGCCAGTTCA
>JAYTVX010000377.1:0-4368 GCA_043743775.1 Bacteroidales bacterium
AATTTATCTCATGTCAATCACTTCAATCCCCTTATGCTTCTTAGGTTCGAAGTTAAACCTTTCGTCTCTGACTGGGACGTTTGATCTGAATATTTTAACTTTAATAATGTAGTTGTTGCCATCCTTACCCTGATACTTGATCTGGACTGGTTCTAGGCTCTTTTTATCGAAGGTTAGGTTCAACTTGGAGTATGGGGTTTTTAGATCAATTGGATAGAGCTCAAGCTCATATATTAATCTTCCCTTTTCTACCTTTTCACCAATATATTTTGATTTGAAGTTCTTCTCATAATCCTTAAATAGTTTGGTAGGATCATCAAAAAAACCACCCTCAAGTACCTTTGGTTCCGAAACGGTTACCTCATTGGCTTCCTTATTGAATTGCCATTTGGTCTTACCATCGTAGAAGGCTTCCATGCCCATCAATTCGAGGTTGTATTTTTTCCCCTTCACCACGATATCCCCTTCATGCGTATCAGTAATCTTCTCTTTAAGATTCTCAAGTGTGAACGTGAATTTCGCCGAAAGCGAGGTTAGATTTTGCATCTTAGCGCTAAACTTACTCACAACATCCTTCCCGAGGGGAGCGTTTTGTGCATAAATCGATAACGATAAACAAACTGCCAGCAGAATTAATCCGGTCTTCTTCATATTAGTAAATATTATTGTTGATTTTTCAAGTTATTTATGATTTGTTCAAGTGAGACCTCATCAGTGATTAGAACCTGACGAGCCTTGCTACCTTCAAATGCACCTACAATACCTGCTGCCTCAAGCTGATCAATAATCCTGCCAGCACGGTTGTACCCAATTGAAAATTTTCGTTGAATCAGCGATGTCGATCCTTGTTGGTATTGAACAACGAGCTTGGCTGCCTCATCAAATAGATCGTCACGTTTTCGAAGATCAACCTCAAAAGCGACATCACCCGCCTCTGGGGAGTATTCGGGAAGCATAAAAGCGGTTGCGTAACCTCGTTGGTTACTTATGAAATCAGTTAATCGTTCAATTTCAGGTACATCAACAAAAGCACATTGAACCCGAATCATATCGCTTCCAGTAGAAACAAGCATATCACCACGACCAATGAGCTGATTTGCTCCGGGATGGTCGAGAATTGTTCTAGAGTCAATCATGGACGAAACCCGGAATGCGATTCTAGCTGGAAAGTTAGCCTTAATAATACCCGTAATGATATTGATGGATGGACGTTGAGTAGCAATGATTAGGTGAATTCCAATTGCTCGGGCAAGTTGAGCTAGTCGAGTAAGAGGTGTTTCAACCTCTCTCCCTGCGGTCATGATCAAATCGGCAAACTCATCGATCACCACAACAATGTAGGGTAGAAACTTATGACCTTTATTGGGGTTCAAACGGCGAGCAATAAACTTATCGTTGTACTCCTTGATATTACGAACCTGTGCCAACTTGAGCAGTTCGTATCGCTGATCCATCTCGATACACATCGAGTTTAGCGTGTAAATTACCTTTTGAGTATCAGTAATAATAGCCTCCTCTGATTCGGGCGATTTTGCAAGAAAGTGACGCTCAAGTCTTGTATATAAGGTTAGCTCAACCTTTTTCGGGTCAACAAGTACAAACTTTAGCTGCGAAGGATGCTTCTTGTAAAGAAGCGAGGTTATTATTGCGTTTAGACCCACCGATTTACCCTGTCCTGTTGCACCAGCAATTAAAAGGTGAGGGAGTTTAGCAAGATCGAGTATAAATATTTCGTTTGAAATATTCTTACCAAGAGCAATCGGAAGTTCATATTTGCACTCCTGGAATTTCGCCGACTTAATGATAGAGTGCATCGAGACCACTTCGGGATTTAGGTTTGGTACCTCAATCCCTATTGTTCCCCTTCCGGGAATGGGTGCAATTATTCTGATGCCCAACGCTGCAAGGCTTAGAGCAATATCATCCTCTAGATTTTTAATTTTACTAATTCGAACCCCCGGCGCAGGAACTATCTCGTAAAGAGTTACCGTTGGTCCAATAGTTGCTTTAATCTTATCGATCTGAATCTTATAGTTTGCAAGAGTTTCAACGATCTTATTCTTATTCGCAATAAGCTCCTCGTTCGAAACGGGTGATGTCTGGTTCTTATACTCCTCAAGGATTTCGATAGGTGGACGTTGATAGCTCGATAGTTCAAGGGTAGGATCATAGAGTTCTTGTTTGTCGATCATTGATCCATTCGCCTCGATCTCCTGAACGGATTCAATGGTTAACTCAACATCCCCTTCGCCATCAGCCGCTATAATAGCTTGTATTTGATGAATGGGTTTTGAACTATTCTCATTGTTGCTGGATAAATCAATTTCTTCAATTTCTTCAATTTCTTCGTCAACTTCTTCATCTTTATCTTCATCAATATCAATATCATCATCGATAAGTTTATCTTCAATAACCTGATGGCTACTACTAACAGCTGGTTCAATTAGAGGTTCATCCTGATTATCTTCAATAATTGTTTCAAAGGTTTCACCTTTATCGTTGATTATAACGATTTTCTTAATAGTATTTGCCTCTGATTCTTTTTGAGTTACATCAACCTCTTTGGATTTAAACAAGAGGATTATTTCTCCTACTCGTTTATTAAACCAGTGTAATGAGTTTGGAAAGATGTAGATAGTGTAAGCAATACATAGAGGGAAAAGCAGAAATGCAGTTCCAATCTTACCCACAAGAGCTGAAATCCAATTTGTGATAAAAAGCCCATGAGCACCACCAAGACCACTTCCAAGGAATCCCCCAGTTGTTCTAAAGAGAAAACCTAAAACCAATGATAGGAGTGCAGTGCCAATAATAAGTTTAAACGTAGTTTTACGGAACGGGAGAGGTCTGGTTTTAAGTAGACGAAGACCTAGAAGGCCGATAATAAATGGAATGCTAAACGAAGAAATTCCAAACCAACGATTCATGAACTGAACCGAAAAGGATGCACCGATTTTTCCAGTCCAGTTTTCAACTCGAGTATCTGAGCCCGAAAAAATATTCTGCCACTCAAAACTCTGATCTGCTTGCCACGTGAATAGGTAAGAAAGAAAGGCAATGGATAGGTATATCGCTAAAAACATCGTGAAAACGCCCGCGGTGAACCTGACCCGTTCGTCTTTGAAAAATGATTTTTTTTGAATCTCCGGTTCAGCCTTTGTATTTTTTGGTTTCTCTTCTTGTTTGGCCATTGTTAAACGTTATACAGATAATTGAGTAGGACTATCAATCCGAATGCAAAGTAAGAGAATAATTCTGATTTAGTAACAGGAATCGATCAAAGAGTTTACTATTGCATTAAGGAAATGAGATCTTCAATGGTCTTTTTAGGAACTTTTTCATATTTCGGAGGGATCGTAAAATGATTCCAGGGAATGTCTTCTGATTGAATTGAAGTGGCCGAAATGCTCATCAATTGCTTATGAAGAATAATGTTAAATTTTAGCATCACTCCATCAATGGTGTCAAAAGGAGTATTAGCATTTGGATTAGCTATTTTAATGTCATTCGTATAGAGTATCTCAAATGATGAACCCGAAGAGTGTGCAATTGCCTTTTTGCAATTATATCCTTGAAAAGTAACTATATCGTTTGTTTTTTCGATAGTAATACTGGGCATTCCTGCGTAAAAATTAGGTAAGTTTCCTTTGGTGAGAGAATCTTGATAGTATAGTTTTTTACCCCAAAGATTTACGAGGATGATGCACTCTTGTTTCTTTACGTTATTGATGCATGTTAGGTTAACACTACCTGATAAACCCTCGATTCTTGAAGAGATATTATCGTCTCGAAATTTAATAGTTAGATGGTTAGGCAGCATCGTTGAACTTAAGTTCGTTTGATTCGAATTCTCAAATTGAATAGAATACTCAATCGTACCTTCGGCAAAATTCTTGTGAGATTTGATCTCATTACAACCCGATATGGTAAGTAGGAGCAATGAAAGGATAAGGAAATTTTTGTATTGCCTCATTGTTTTGTTCTAGTTTTCGAATTGTTAAAAGTACGGAATTGTTTTTTAAAAGCTTTAGTGTAAGGATGAAAATGTCAATGATAAAAAGCGTATGGTCAATTTTTTTATTTGTAAGATAAGGGAACAAAGGAAAAGATTGTAGTGAAAGCATAATTATGATTAACTATAGGTATTTCCTTGTCGATGAGTTTCGGGTATGTTATTAAACATAGTCAAAACGATGCTCTATAGAGCATGCAAATCGATGTGAAGATATTGGCAATTAAAAAATTTTATAGTTTTGCATTTTCAACTTAGGAAATAAATAATAATTTGACAATGAATAAATTAGCAGTTGTAGCATTGGGTGGTAATGCCCTGTTACGTGGAAACCAAGTTGGGACTATCGAAGAACA
>JAYTVX010000378.1:0-2198 GCA_043743775.1 Bacteroidales bacterium
TTCACTTTGGTTTCAGTTTTAATTGCACAAATAGCATTGTAACCTACAACTCTATCCTTGTCGCCGTAAATCGGCGAATCCCCTGAGTTTTTATATTGAACTTTCACGTAAGTTATTTCACTTCGATTTTCAGTGATATCTAAGAGCGTAAGGGTTGAAGTCCAACCACACATAGCTGTAACAAGATTGGAAAATCCCTTGCTTTCATCCTTTAGCTTAGCAACCATAAATTTTTGTGAAGAATTGGTTAGCACTGCTTCGACCATAGTATTATCGGACTCTCGAGCATCATCATATTTTGGATAGTGCGAAAAATCGGTACTTATCACGAATAAGTTTTCCTCAGTAAAATAGTGCGAAAGGGCATCTGCTAATTTTCTACAAAGGTACTGTGACTCCCCTCCAATGATTATTGGTACTATAGTGAAATCGTTCTTTAACCAATACTGTAAAAAAGGTAGCTGCACCTCAATGCTATGCTCCTTTTCATGAGGACGAATATCATCCGAAATAAAATTATATCTTTTAACCAACCACGATGTAAGGGAATCAACAGCCACCTTTCCTAAGGGTGTAATAAAATCACCCTGAGCATAAACCGATGCTCCATCGAAAAACATAGTATGGCTTGATGCAATAATAAAAACATGCTTGAATTTCTTATTTCGATCAATTTGCTTGTAGGCAGCAGCAGCAACATTCCCTGAAAAAACATATCCAGCATGAGGAACGATAACAGCTAAGGGTTGTTGAGATAAAACCTTGGGAGCCTCATTAAAGAACACTTCAACCATTTTCAGCAATTCCTTTTTATTGGCAGGGTAGAATGAGCCAGCAACAATAGGTTGTCGGTCAATTTTCGGTTTTGACTTACTTTCAGTTTGGCTACTGCATGAGGGTATAGGAACAATCAGCCAACCAATTACGAATAACCTCAAGATGAATTTACGCATGCATATAAATCTTTTGGTGATTCTTAAATTCTACAATCAAAGTTATGGAAAATTAGAATAGTCTTCAAAGAGTCAATCGAGGTTTTGGAGATTTATTCCTAATGTAAAATAAAACTACACCTGCTATAATAATCCCTAACCCAATAGTAAAAATTAACCAAGGAAAAGATTCTGGGATATACTGTAAAGCCTTATCCATAAGCTTAAGTCCATTTGCAGGTATGAATATTTCCGAAAAACTGAAAAACTGAAGCATAAACCGAACGTAGTCGTATATGAATCCAATAATTAACACAACTGAGCCAGAAGTTAATAGCACCCATTCAATTGGCCTAATTCTGGTTCCAATATTACGACTTGTTGATTTTGATATCAGAATCGCAAAAACAATCATTGTTATCGATACAAGTATAGTTGCGATAACAGGACCAACCCATGTTGTTGGAATCAGGAAAAGGATATCCCATGTCAGAAAACTTTCAGGCCAATTGAGTATGATCTTTAAAAATACGTAGTAAAATATATCCCAAAATGCAAAGCAGTAAAGGAATAAACCAAATTTTTCAGTTCGATTCCTTCCTGCAATAAAACCAGCACCCAGTAACATTATTACCGTTGCAAACTCCCTAAAAATCTCAACAATTATGATATCCTTATCCATGATCTTTAACGGAAAATCAAAGCCTTCAGGGTAGTATAGCTTGCGAAGATATACAACAGCTGATGTTTCAAGGAAAGCCATTGCAATGCTGAATATGGTTATCCAGATAAAGGTTTTGTGTATTTGGGCAATTGTCATAAGTCAATAAATTGTAACACAGAGAGCACGGAAAAGGCACAGAGTTCCACAGAGAAAAATTATTCGCTCAATATCAACAAATACCCTTTCCCTTTTGGAACAATAAAAGAATCAATTGGTTTTAGGGTGAACGCTTGTTGAAATGATTTTATTTCAGGTGCAACAAGTTTTGCTTTAGCAGAATTTAAACCCAATGCTTTCCAATCAATATTCAGTTGAACATTCACATCCTCATTTGCCCAGCTAGCAATGGAAATAAGGACTGAATCCTTTTTCTTGTAAACGGTAGCAATAACATCACTCCTATTCGTTTTAACAGGACAATTTTCGACCCAGTAGCCAATCATCTGACTCTGCTTGATACCGAAATCATCCCAGACCTTCCAGATTGGACGAGGATCGCTATTCTCAGTCCAAGGCATACGATTGGTCATCCCATAAACCAT
>JAYTVX010000379.1:0-1757 GCA_043743775.1 Bacteroidales bacterium
TGATCAGTGGAGGAGACTAAAGTATCAGAAGAAATAAAAAATAATCCCTTACTAGGACAATTTGACTTAAGAACATTAAACAAAGGGAACTGAGCGCTAATTGACTTCTGTTGAGCAAAAGTGCCTATACTAATTATGAATAAAATGATAGTAGATAATGTTCTACAAAACGAATCCCTGCGCACTGTAAATAATCTCATAATAAGCAATATAGAACAATATAATATTATCTAATAGTTTTTAAATATACAGAATAAAAAGTTTTCTTGAAATTTTTCTCCTTGCAGAAACCTTAATAAATGATGTTTCTGAATTAAATTTTATTGAGTTAACTTTGAACAATCAACATTATCAAGACGCTTAATCAATAATTTTTTCATTATGAAGTATCGAGGGCTTAAAAATAAAATATTTTCCACATTACCTTTATTAATGTTTTGCAGCATTCAAATGAATGCACAGTTTAATTACACATCACCAATACCCAATTCAATAAACCATAATCCAGAAACAAATATAATTTTCAAACTGAACAAAAGGATAAACCCTCAATCTCTTGCACCCAATTTATTTAGCATTCTAGGCTCTACGAGCGGCAAACACTATTTTTCTATCAAACTTACTGAAGATTCTAGGACAATTATATTAAAGCCGATTACGCCTTTCCTATTTGGAGAATCGGTCAATGTAAGCATCGCTAAAGGAGTTAAATGTGAGGATTTAACCTTTCTGAGTTCTTATACTTTAATGTTCAAAATTATTGAACAAGCATTGGTTTCAAATCTCAATGAAAATAGCGCAGTGACAAATGTCAAAATAGACTCATATAAATCATACCCAAACTTTCCTTCAATAACAGTAAGTGTTAATGATAATCCTAGCGATGGGAAAATCTTTTTCTACAATATCTCAGCCCTAGCATCAAGCAATGACAGGTATCTTTCCATAATAAATAATGACGGAACACCCATCTATGCTAGACAAGAGAACAATAGAGGGCCTGGTTTTACTTTACAAAAGAATGGCTATTTAACTTACTGGAATAACAAAAACTTTTATATGCTCGATTCCGCCTATGTTATTGTTGATTCATTCGCATGCGGTAATGGGTATACGGCTGATTGGCATGAATTACAAGTACTTGAAAACAAACATGTTTTTCTAGTTGCATGGGATCTTCAAATGGTAGATATGAGACCAATTGTAACAGGGGGACAACAATACGCAACGGTTCAAGGGCTGGTTATTCAAGAGTTGGATGAGAACAAGGATGTTGTTTTTCAATGGCGCAGCTGGGATCATTTTAACATTACCGATGCAATTGGTGTTGATTTCACACAATCAGTTATAAATTACGTACATGGCAATGCAATTGACATTGATTCAGACACATCTTTATTATTATCGTCAAGATTGATGAATGAAATCACTAAGATTAACCGAAAAACAGGAGAAATTATCTGGCGACTTGGTGGTAAAAATAACCAGTTCACGTTTATCGATGATGATCAAGGATTTTGCCATCAGCACGATGTTCGACGATTAAGCAATGGTAATATTACATTATTCGATAATGGTACCTGCCACGAACCTAAAATCTCGTCTGCAAAAGAGTACGAGTTGGACGAGGTGAATAAAACCGCAAAATTAGTTTGGAAATATACACATACTTCAAATTTGTATTGTGAAACTATGGGGAATGTTCAACGACTACCCAATGGGAATACGTTTATAAATTGGGGTACAATCCCTACATC
>JAYTVX010000380.1:0-4144 GCA_043743775.1 Bacteroidales bacterium
TTGGCTAATGCTGAACTAGGATGGAACGTAAAAAGTACCCTTGAGGAAGCTTTACTGACGGCTTGGAACTGGGAGAAAAGGTTAAAAGCGATGAGCGATGAGCGATGAGCTATACTTAGAAGATCTATTCATAATAAAAAATCCCAGAATTTTTTCTGGGATTTTTTAATGTTTAAAGGTTACTTAACTAAAGAAACTTAACAGGATTCCGGCAGCTAATGCGCTACCAATAACACCTGCAACATTAGGTCCCATCGAATGCATTAGTAAATGGTTACTTTTATCATACTCCAGACCAACAATTTGAGATGTTCTTGCGCTATCTGGTACTGCTGATACTCCAGCATTGCCAATTAACGGGTTAATTTTATTATCTGATTTAAGGAATACATTTAAAAGTTTAATAAAAAGTATCCCTGCAATAGTAGAAATAACAAATGAAATTGCCCCAACTAATACTATCGGTAAGATTTTATTAGAGCTGAAAATATTAACCTGAATTGAGAGCCCTACGGTTAAACCAATTAGAATTGTAGTAATATCAATCACAGGTCCTTTTACAGTATCTGCTAGTCGTTTAGTTACAGCACTTTCTTTTAGTAAGTTACCAAAGAATAGCATGCCAAGCAAAGGTAGTGCTGCTGGTACAATAAGAGCTGTTACTAGCACACCAAAGATTGGGAAAAGTATTTTTTCGAGTTGAGTAACCTGTCGCGGAGACTTCATTTTAATGACCCTTTCCTTTGATGTAGTTAATAATTTCATCATAGGTGGCTGAAGTACCGTTACAAGTGCCATAAAAATGTATGTTGTTATAGCAATTGTACCTAATAGTTCAGGGGTTAACTTTGATGATAAAAAGATTGCTACAGGTCCATTTGCACTACCAATCATTCCAATGGTTCCTGCTTCAAGAGGAGAAAGCCCAAAGGCTGATGATACTAGGAATGCACCTAAAATACCGAGCTGTGCAATAGCGCCAATCATTAAGAGTTTAGGATTTGATATTAGCGTACTAAAATCGGTCATCGCTCCTAATCCTAAGAATATTAACGATGGGTATAGACCATGAGTAAGCCCAAAATGCAATTGGTTTAATACGCTACCTGGCTCATTTACTCCAATTTGAAATTCTTGAGGAAAGGGTATATTCCCAATAATTATCCCAAATCCGATGGGGATTAATAGGAGTGGGGAGTACTCTTTCGATATCGCTAAATAGATAAGAGTAAGGCCTAAGCAAATCAAAATAATATGACCCCATGATATATTTGCAAATGAGGTATAGCTAATGAATTGCTGAAAACTCTCCTGTAGATTTAAACTGGTTGAATTTTCCATTGTTATTCTCCTATAATTACCAGAACATCACCTTCAAGTACATTATCACCCTTCTTGGCTTTTACTTCTACAACACGACCCTCCTTATCTGAATCGATGTTGTTTTCCATTTTCATTGCTTCGAGCACTAGAATCTTCTGACCTCTTTTAACCATATCTCCAACCTTGATGTGAACATCAAGAATTACACCAGGCAGTGGTGATTTAATTGAACCTGTTGTTGCAACTCCTGGACTTTGGGTTTTAACTACAGTAGGGTGTGCATCTGTTGATGGTACAGCAGCAGGTCGAACTAGCTTTGGTGTTTTAGTTTGCTTTAACTCCTTATCAATTTCAACTTTATAAGGAGTACCATTTACCTCTAATTCTGCAATACTACCTTCAATATTGGTAATGCTAACATTATAATCATTACCATTTATTTTGAACTTAAATTCTTTCATGTTTAGTTAGCTTGAGTGTTTCAACTTTTAATGATTATTTACGAGGGGTTTGCCTCAAACCATAAATCTTTGAACTCCATGGTGAGTAATTTTTAGCTGCCCGATTGAAAGTTAGTATTGCTGACTCGTAATCGTGTTGTTCTGTTTCGTAAAGGTAAAGAGCCGTTGAAATCGCTGCACATACTTCGCCAGAGATTTCTTCATGAACAGCCGTTTTACCCTCTAATGCAGCAGTGTTTTCAGTATTTTTCTTCTGCTTTCCTATTGTATAAATATTTATCACTTTTAGGATAATATAGAATAGAAACAAAGTAAGAAAAGCAATGATAACAGCAGTTAGATAAACTCCAATTCCTGAACTTTGATTAATCTGATCTGTTTCTGGATTTTGTGCCGAAACAATTAGACTCACAAAGATCAATACCATTGTAAATGCAATTCTTTTCACTATCATTCTCATCGTTAGCATTATTATAGTGGAAGATTTGAGTGCTTTTTGGGAGGATTAACATCCTTTTTAGTTGCCAGTGCTTGAAGCGCTCTGATTACTCTGAAACGGGTATTGCGTGGCTCAATTACATCATCGATGTAACCAAATTTAGCAGCAACGTAAGGGTTTGCAAACTTCTCTTTATACTCTTGTTCCTTCCTCACAAGCAATTCAACCTTTGCCTTTTCATCTTCAATATTATCGAGTTCACGGCTAAGAAGAACCTCAATTGCACCCTTTGGACCCATTACAGCGATCTCTGCACTTGGCCAAGCATAGTTGATATCACCACGTAGATGCTTTGAGCTCATTACATCATATGCTCCACCATAAGCTTTACGTAAAATAACTGTAACCTTAGGAACAGTTGCCTCACCGTATGCAAAAAGAAGCTTTGCACCATGAATAATAATACCATTGTATTCTTGAGCAGTTCCGGGTAGGAAACCAGGAACATCTACTAGGGTTAAAATTGGAATGTTGAAGGCATCGCAGAAACGAACAAAACGAGCTGCTTTACGCGAAGCATTGATGTCGAGCACACCAGCCATGTATTTTGGCTGATTGGCAACAATGCCAACAGATTGCCCATTGAATCGGGCAAAGCCAATAAATATATTAGCTGCAAAATCACGTTGAACCTCAAGATATTCCCCATTATCGGCAATAGATGCAATAACGTCCTTCATATCGTAAGGCTTATTGGCATTATCGGGGATAATTTCGTTCAATGAATCATCTAACCTGTCGATAGGGTCGGTACATTGAACCAAAGGTGGTTCTTCGAGATTATTTTGTGGAAGATAGCTAAGTAGCTTGCGAAGCATCATGATCCCTTCCTCTTCGCTTTCTGAGACAAAGTGAGCAACCCCCGATTTTGTAGCATGAATAGATGCTCCACCAAGCTCTTCGGCTGTAACTGTTTCACCAGTAACGGTTTTTACTACTTTTGGACCAGTAACAAACATGTAACTGGTATCCTTGTTCATCAATATAAAATCGGTAAGTGCAGGAGAATAAACAGCACCACCAGCACAAGGGCCAAATATTGCAGATAACTGTGGGATAACACCCGATGCTAGAATATTACGTTGAAAGATTTCGGCATAACCTCCAAGACTTTTTACGCCTTCCTGAATTCGAGCTCCACCTGAATCGTTGAGACCAATTACTGGAGCACCAACTTTCATGGCCATATCCATGACTTTGCAGATTTTTGCTGCAAACATTTCTGATAGTGAACCTCCAAATACAGTAAAGTCTTGTGAAAACACATAAACTAAACGACCATCAATAGTCCCGTAACCGGTAACAACACCATCGGCTAAGTATGATTCCTTCTCTAATCCGAAATCAATACAACGGTGCGATACGAACATATCAAACTCTTCGAAACTACCCTCGTCGAGTAACATGTTTAACCGCTCACGTGCTGTAAATTTCCCTTTTTTATGCTGGGCTTCAATCCTTTTTTCTCCTCCACCGAGTTTTGCTTTCTCGCGGAGGGCTATTAATTCCTGAATTTTCTTTTGCTGACTCGTGCTCATTTTAGTGTGTTGTTATGTATTATTTATTTTTGTCTTCACAAAGTTCTGTCAATACGCTTAAGGTTGATTTAGGGTGAAGAAATGCTATATCCAACCCTTCTGCGCCTTTACGTGGTGTTTTATCGATAAGGATTACACCATTCTGTTCAACTTCCTTTAAGGCTTCCTCAAGATTATTGACTGCAAATGCCATGTGATGGATGCCTTCGCCTTTTTTCTCGATGAACTTACCGATTGGACCTTCGGGATCGGTTGACTCAAGTAGCTCAATTTTTGTTTGACCAACCATGAAGAAAGCCGTTTTAACTTTCTGCTCTTTTACC
>JAYTVX010000381.1:0-11327 GCA_043743775.1 Bacteroidales bacterium
CAAGAGGGAAGCAAGACTAGGAATTTTCTGATTTCCGATGAGATTACTCAGGTATTAAAATTTCAAGATGTTACCATGTCGGTGCTTGAGGAGAATCTAAATCCGATGCTTGAGCAGGTTAGTAAGAAATTAATTGTGAATTATTTTGTTTCAACTAAAAACATTGCCAAGGCGGATTTAAGGGTAATTAGGCAGGAGTTGAAACTAGAGTCTAATCTTTACGATATTTATATAATCGATACCAATGGCGTGGTAGTGAATACTACGTTTAAGAAGGACATGGGTTTAAATTTTTTCTCTTTTGGCGAAGAGCATAAGGCGTTAATAAAGAAGATTTTTAAAGAGGAGGAGTTTAAAAGCGAGAAATTCACTTTTGAAGCTAAAACTCGCCGTTTAAAGAAATATACCTACCAGACCACATTAGATGGAAACTATATCATTGAATTAGGGGTATACTCTTCAACAGCCGATCAAATTGTCAATATTATCAAAAGTACACTTGACGAATTAACTCAAAAGGAAAAATCAATCGTTACGGCTGAACTTTTCATGAATGCTGACAACCCATTCTCGCTGACTAAAACTGAAGAGTTAGATGTAAACGAGAAGGAATTTATTAAACAACGCTTCGTCAAAAAGGATAATTTATTGATTGAGAAAAAGGTTGATCGACGTCATCTTTCGTATCAGTATTTTTTCATGGATTCCAAAAATTCTGATCTTTACAAAGGATCAGTTATTAAGATCGTATCAGATAGAACGAAAGAGATTAGAGATGAATATATTAACCTATTAAGTTATATTTTGATTTTTATTGCTGTCCTTATAATTATCATAACCTTAATATATCGAAGAACCCAGAATATTACCAATCCGATTCGCAAGCTGGTAACCAATGTAAATCGAATTGCCGATGGCAATTTGAGCGAACGAGCAGAGGTTGCCGGGAATAATGAGATTACCACGCTATCCCAAAAGTTCAATGTGATGATTGAACAGCTGGAGGAGCTTTATACCGATTTGGATAAAAAGGTCAAGGAACGAACAGCTCAGGTCGTTGCTCAGAAGGAGGAGATTGAAGCGCAGAGGGATGAGCTTGAGAAGCACAGAGATCAGCTTGCCGAACAGCAAAAGCATATCATGGATAGCATTAACTACGCCAAGCGTTTGCAAAATGCGATACTTCCAACCCATGATTATATTAAAGATCTTTTCCCTGATTACTTTATCGTTTTCCATCCCAAGGATGTAGTAAGCGGCGATTTTTACTGGTTCAACCTGCTGAATGGGAGGCGATATTTTTCAGCAATCGACTGCACTGGACATGGTGTTCCGGGTGCAATAGTATCAATGGTGGGGCATAACTGGCTCGATTATGCTGTGAAAGACCTTAAACTTGAACGTCCAGTAGATATTCTCGAAGCGTTAAATGTTGGGGTTACTTCTACATTCAAGGAGACTGATGAGGATGGCGCAGTGAAAGATGGGATGGATATAGCCCTTTGCTGTGTCGATTATAACACCATGAAGCTTGAATTCGCTGGAGCCTATAATCCTGCAATAATTGTTAGGAATGGAGAACTCATCCAGCTTAAAGGCGATAAATGCCCCATTGGAGCATTTTCTCGAAGAGCAACAGTAGGCTATACCCATCAGGAAATGGATATTCAAAAGGGTGATATGGTTTACGTTTTTTCCGATGGATATGCCGATCAGTTTGGGGGCGAAGAGGGTCGAAAGTTTCTGATTGCCAATTTCAAGAAGTTGCTGATCGAAGTGCATACATTACCCGCTGAACAGCAAAAAGAAAGACTAGAACAAACATTCTTTGACTGGATGAAATACGAAAGTCAGATTGATGATATCCTTGTTGTCGGGATTAGAATATAATACTATGGATAAAAAGATTAGCCTTAATTTTCGTTTTAGCAAAGGGAATAAAGAGGTAACCTCTTTTACCGAAAGTTTTTTACTGGATATTGGTAAATGCTTTTCCCGGTTTAAGGTAGCGGTTTCTTTATTGGACAATTCAACCATGGATTCCGATGGTTATACTTTCATCTTTCTTTCGATGAAGGATATGGAAGATCATCAGTTCCTTAATGATATCCTACCCCAAGCCGATTCTCATAACTCAATTCTGATAAATCCTGATTCCATTAAGATTACCGATAGAGGATTTCCATTTCACAAGTTTAGAACGTTTAAATTTTGGGATGAAATAAAGGAAACCGGCGAAATACGATTATTCCGAAGGGGGGCGGCAGAGAATAACTCATTCTACTGGGAAAAGATTACCGATATTGCCATTGAGATTGTTAATAAGCATTCATCAATACAGGAGGTTAAGAAGGGAAAAGTATTTCTTGCTCAAACCGATAATGCCCAATCAGAGGATCGCGATAATTTAAGAAGAGATTTGATTGAATTAGGTTTTGAAGTTATACCTAATCGCCTGTTTAGCCTTGATTTTAATGAGAGCACGGAACAAATTAAACAACAACTAAAAGGTTGTAGTTTAATTATCCACCCAATACCGCTTGTGTACTCAACCTATTTTGCCGAGAAGCAGATATCAATTGTTGAGCATCAAACCGTTCTTTCATCACAATTTGCAGCTGATAAGCTGCGTGAAGTGAGACGAATTATTTGGATTCCCTCCGACTTTGATATAACCGACGAAGCGAATCAGATTTTTGTTGAAAAAATTCAGCGCGACCTGGATCAAGCTAAGAATACACTAGTTCTGAAAGTTACGTTAGAAGAACTGAAGAAAATATACCGAAGAATTCTCTCAGGAGAAGATATCAATAAGCTAGAGAATAACCTCCCTGATATCTATGTTGTTGCCGATGATGACAACGAAAAGCGCGATGAGAAGATTATAAAATCCACGAATAGCCCTGGAATGGCTATCAAAACGAACTTCAAAGGAATAACCTACAACCAGCATCTTAAATATTTAGCCAACTCTCAGGTTGTGGTTATTAATTACACCTCCGACAATGAACCTTGGCTTACCATGAAGGTAAATGATATTTATAAATCCAAGGGGATGAATTCCTCAAAACCCTTTATTAAACTTATTCTGGTTAAAGAGAATAAAGAGTTGGATACATCCGCTTTTGAAAATCGTTTCTCGGAGGTACATGTATGCTCTTTGGATGATTTGAAATTAAACTTGGCAACTAGAAACAACTAATATTTTACTCGTATGGTTACAATTACCGAACCTGGAGCTGTTACAACCAAACTGATTAATCCATTCCCCGGGTTAAGGCCTTTTCAGACCAATGAGGCACATCTATTCTTTGGTAGGGAGGGACAAAGCGAAGAGGTTTTAAACAATTTAGCTCGAAACAAGTTTGCTGCTATACTTGGCGCTTCGGGTACCGGAAAATCGTCACTGATTTATTGCGGACTATTACCAATACTATACGGTGGTTTTCTTCATAATGGACGCTCGAAGTGGAAGGTGGTGATTACCCATCCAGGTTCAAGTCCAGTCAATAATCTTGCCCATTCGATTGCTCAAACGTTTGGTGGATCGGATAATGAGGAAAAGATTGAAACCGATTCGTTGATTAACCGTGCACTAATAAAACGTTCTTCATCGGGGATATGCAATGTAATTAATCAATATGGAATTGATCCTAAGGAGAATGTCCTACTATTAATCGATCAATTCGAAGAACTTTTCCGATATCAATATTCCAGCAATGATGCTGATGCCGTTAATCAGGTTGATCATTACGTCAATCTGATCGTGAATACTGTTCGGCAATCCGAACTTCCGGTTTACGTCGTGATTACGATGCGCTCCGATTTTATTGGAGAGTGCTCTCCCTATCAAGATCTTACCCGGTTAATCAACGATAGCCATTACCTTATTCCCCGAATGATTCGGGATGATTTCCAGAAAGCCATCACGGGACCTATTGCTGTTGGCGGAGGGAAAATTACTGACCAGCTGATTCAGCTCCTGCTAAACGAAATGGGGAACAACCCCGATGAGCTTCCAATCCTTCAGCATGCCCTGATGCGTACTTGGGATTATTGGATGTACAATAGTGATGGAACTACACCCCTTGGACTTGTTGAGTATGAGGCAATCGGTAGGTTAGAGAGATCCCTCTCGAACCATGCTAACGAGGCATTCGATGAGCTGAACTATGAGCAAAAGCACATCTGCGAGGTGATATTTAGGTCATTAACCGAAAAAGGTGCTGATAATCGTGGTGTGCGTCGTCCTACGAGTGTAGCAGAATTAGCCCAAATAGCCCAAACTACCGATGGGGAGGTCATTAAAATTGTCGAAATTTTCCGTCAAAAAGGGAGAACTTTCCTTACTCCACCCCCAAGCATTCCATTGCAATCTGATTCGATGATTGATATCTCGCACGAGAGTTTGATGCGTGTTTGGGATAAGCTGAAATCATGGGTTGAGGATGAATCAGCTGCGGTTAAGATGTATGTTCGACTTGCTGAATCAGCAGAACTATTCCATCAAGGGAAAACAGGACTTTGGGGGCCTCCCGATTTGCAGCTGGCAATTAACTGGAGGGAGAAACAGCAGCCAAATTTAGCGTGGGCTATCCGTTTCAATCCAGCATTCGAGCGTACGATGGTTTACCTTAAAACCAGCGAGGAGGAGTATCTTGCCGAAGAGGAGAATAAAGTACGATTACAAAAAAGGGCATTACGGAGATCCCGTATTGTTGCTGTTATTATTGGTGTTGCAGGATTAATCTCTATTGGACTTGGGCTACTCGCTTTAATGCAAAGGCAGGATGCGCTAAAATCTGAATCTAGAGCACTTGAACAGGAGAAAATTGCAAAAGTTAATGAGAAACAGGCTCAGGAGGAGAAAATAAAGGCTACGAATAGTGCAACTGAGGCGAACGAACAACGAAAATTAGCTGAGGAGCAAACGAAATTCGCTGAACAGCAGAGACAAAGTGCTGTTTCAAATGCTAACGAAGCACAAAAGCAAAGATCAATAGCAGATGAGCAAACTATTTTTGCTCAGGAAAAACAGAAACTGGCTACTCAAAACGAGCAAAAAGCCCTAGAGGAGAAGAAAAAAGCAGATATAGCAAGACAGGAAGCCGATAATCGTAAAATGCTTTCCATCGCTCAGTCGATGGCTGTTAAAAGTGAGCAGATGAGAACCGATACATTGCTCAAGGGGATGTTGGCCTATCAAGCTTATATTTTTAATATTGATTATAAGGGCGTTGCGTATGATCCAGATATCTACAAATCTATTTACACCAGCATAAAATACTTTAAGGGTTCTGATTTCAATGTTTATCCGGGGCATACTGGCATTATTAGAACGATGGTTCAGTATAATGATCAGCTGATAACTGGTGGCAGCGATGGCCAAATAATTAAATGGAGTGCTACCGATAAAACCTTTACCGCTTTAGGGAGTAACCTACAGATTGTTAAGAAATTAGTTGTTAATGGACAATACCTCTACGGTTTAACCAAAACGAATATCATCAAGTATGACCTATCTAATGGAAGTCCTGAGGTTTTTAATCTGCTCAACGGTGAGATCAATAACCTTTTCATATTGAGCTCAGGCAAATACATTCAAGTTAATAATCAGAATATCGTATTAACCGATGATTATAAAACGCAAGGGGTAGAGGTTTACAAGGGTGACGTAAAGATAAATGCAGCAAAGCTTGATATTAAAACGGGTTACTTTTTTATAGCGCTTGCAAACGGAAAACTTCTTTACTGGAAGAATATTCAATCGGAACAGGATAAAGTCATTGAGATTGATAATATTCCAAATAGTAATTGGGGCGATTTGAGTTACAACTCATCTCGCCATTTACTTGCTGCCGGTACAGGAAATAAACAGGGGAGTATCTACCTGTGGAATTTAAATACTGGTGACAAGCAGCAGCTAAGAGGTCATACGGCTTGGATTACTGGTGTAGATTTTTCCAACAACGGCAATCTAATGGCAACTTCGAGTTATGATGGATCTGTAAGACTTTGGCACATGGATGACCTAAAAACGCTACCTGTTGTATTTGACGATCATGGAACTTGGGTAACATCAGTATTGTTTACAAAAGACGATAAGTATGTTATTAGCGGCGATAAGGATGGTAATATCAGAAAATTACCAACCGATGTAAAAACCTTGATTGATGGATATTGTGGCTTTTTATCGCGTGAACTCAACCAAAGCGAATGGAACAATTATGTTGGTACAGATATACCCTATAACCCCACTAAATGCACTAACAAGTGATGAAACACCCATGTAACGTTTTACGCAAACAGGTATGAACAAAATATGGGTGTTCCATCCGAACGAGAATGATTGTTCAAAGTTGGGTTGTAACTTATTTATAATTAATAATATAATTATTTTGTACGGATGAAAAGACTTTTACTCCTTATAGCGATTATATTCCTTGGCCAATCGGCACTACAAGCACAGAACACTTGCGGGGACCAGCTCAAGGTTGCTCAACGAAGGTTTGATGATGGGCTACTTGATGACATTCCTCAGCTATTAGCAAACTGCATGAAATCAGGGTTTACCAGAGAGGAAAAAACAAATGCTTATAAACTGCTTATTCAAACATATCTATTTAGCGAGAAACAGGATAAAGCGGATGAGGTGATGTTGCAATTTCTGAATGAATTTCCTAGCTATTCTATTGCAAATAACGACCCCAAAGAGTTTGTTAACCTGTATAGCACTTATCGTACAAAACCCATTTTTAAGGTTGAGATTAAAGCGGGGCTTAATTTCTGCATGCCCACATTTATTGAACCTTTTGGGACTGGAAATATTAGTAAAATAAAGCCAACGTATAAAACAAAACTTGGTGGAACGTTTGAAATTAACTATTTGAATAAACTCTATAAAAATTTCGATTATAGTATTGGAGTTTCTTTTACCTTATCAAATTTTAGCTATAGCAATAAGCCCAATGATTATTCTACTGTTACTGGTGATTTCAAAAACTCATTTATTGGTTTTCCCCTTGCAGTAAAGTATAACTACATATTTAAAGGGATTAACCTCTTTGCTAAGTTAGGGGTCGAACCTGTTTATCTGCTTAAATCCTCAGTAGCCCTTTCGCGAACCGATAATATTATTGGAAGGCAGGAACCGTTTACAGGAACCGAAAATCTCAAGGCATCTCATAATAATTTAGATATTAGACCATTACTTGCCATTGGGGTAGCATTTAAATGGGGGAGGAATATGTTAAATGTTTCGGCTGGCTTCAAAATGAGCACAATAACTCAGCTTAATAAATCGAAACTGTACTCCAATTCAGCTTTACAGGCTAAATATTTCTTTGCGGAGGACAATCTTCTCTTAAATCAATCCCATATTTCGGTTTCATTAATTCGTCCAATTTACAAACCCAAGAAAATTAGGTAATATGAAGAGAATATATTACATATTATTTTTAGCAATAACTTTATTTTCATGCGAAAAACCAATCTCGGAGTTTCAATCGGAGAATTTCATTAAATTTTTTGGGAGTGGTTATGAAAGTAAAGGTAACGATGTAATCGAACTATTGGATGGAGATTACCTAATAACTGGATACGATAAGCTTAATGGAACCGATCAACAGGTTTTTGTAGCAAAAGTAGATAAAAATGGTAATCTTATTTGGAGCAACACTTACGGTCAAGCCAAAAATAGTGAAGAGGGAAAAGTTGTTAAAGAGGTATCCGATGGATATCTAATTGCAGGAACATCGCTAAACGTAGGTATTACCCATTCCTTTATCCTGAAAACTGATTTTGAAGGTAATCAGACGTTTTATAAAGAATTTGGTAATCCGAGCTATAGCATAACACTTACAGATATTGTTGTTACCGACAGAAATATATATGTTGCAGGGTATTCCGATACATCTAAAGTGGGTTCAACTGACTACTATGTTGCCAATCTTAATGAATCGGCAGAAGTGGTATGGGATAAATCATTTAATATCGGAGATAATAGCTCATTCAAAAGAATTTTTATTAAAGATGGTTATTTACTCCTAATTGGAACTGATGGTATTCAAAATAAAATCGCAGTAGTACCCATTACCCAAAGTCACTTTGGGCTAATTGACCCGATGACGACAGGATCAACAAGCGAAAAGATTGTTGATGCGTCGTTGGCTGGAAATCAACTATTTATACTTTCAAAAGGGGGCGCTTCCAATACTATGTTGTCCAAACTAGGTTCTAGCAATAGCGTAGAGTGGAGTTATGCAGCAACTGGTTCAATTGAAGCAAAATCAGTTGCACTTAAAGAGGATGGTTCCTTGATGATTGCTAGCGAAAGCGTGGTAGGAGGGAATTCCGTAATCAATTTTATCAAGATTAATTCTGATGGTACCGTTTTTAATGGTGAGCAATACTTTAAAACTTTCACTGGAAATGTAGGTCGAATAATCGAAACAAAGGATAAGGGACTCATTATGGTTGGTTCTACAAACCCAACCTACGGAACTAATGTGCAGTTGATTAAGACTGATAAGGATTATTTTATGCTTAAGAATTAATTAAAAAAAAGGGCTATGAAAATTACTAAGTTTATACTAATAGTTTTAAATCTATTTTTTGTTACTAATATAGGTTTATCTGCACCAACAATATCTTCTGTTGCTATTCCTAACGTAGCCATGAAGGTTGGAAGTAGTGTTACTGCAACAATAACCGTTACCGATGATGGTGGTACTACTTATACTCTAGTTGCTGGAAGCACTATAGGTGGTTTTACCCTTGGAGGTTTAAGTAGAACTAATAACACTAGCTATACAGCCACTTTTACAGTAACTAATGGAGGGACTGATATTGCTGCTGGTAGTAATATCCTTGTAAGCTTAACCCTTTCGGATGGAGCAAACACTACCTATAGCACACCTATAAGTCAGAATGCTGATCCTATTGATGCCAATAATCCTCTCTCACCAACTATATCTGGCATTTCAGTAGGCATATATAATACTAACCAGATCTTTACAGTGAGCGGAGAGGCAAGCGCAACTATAGAGTATTCAACCAACAACGGGGGCTTATGGACATCATACTCCGGTGCGGTTACCCTATCGGCAGAGGGAACATATAACGTTCTGACACGCCAAACCGATCAGGCTGGGAATGGCCCTACAGCATCTGCCGTAATCACTCTAACCATCGATAAAACAGTTCCTGCAGCTCCAACCATCTTAGGTATTTCAACGGGTACCTTTAGTACCAATCAGACTTTTACAGTCAGCGGAGAAGCTGGTGCAACTATGGAGTATTCAACCAATAATGGGGGTTTATGGACAGCATACTCTGGTGCGGTTACCATTTCAGCGGAGGGAACCCATAACGTTCTGGCTCGCCAAACCGATCAAGCAGGCAATGGCCCAACAACATCTGCGGTAATTACCCTAGTTATAGATAAAACAGCTCCAACAGCCCCAACCATCTCAGGTATCTCGGCAGGTTATTTCAATACCAATCAGATTTTTACAGTCAGCGGTGAAGCTGGTGCTACCATAGAGTATTCAACCAACAACGGAGGTTTATGGACAGCATACTCTGGTGCGGTTACCCTTTCAGCAGAGGGAATATACAATGTATTTGCACGTCAAACCGATCAGGCAGGGAATGGACCAATAACAACATCTAGCGCAATTACTATAATTATTGATAAAACAGCCCCATCAGCATATACTGTTGCCATCGATCAAGCAATTAATAACAGCAATCAAACAGTCTTATCGTTCACCTTTGTAGGTGCAGAAGTAGGAGCTACTTATAATTATACCATTAGCAGTACAGGAGGTGGTACCAATAAGACAGGTAGCGGCACCATTGCCACTGCAACCGATGTTATTAGCGGTATAGATGTAAGCCTTCTTGGAGATGGTACTTTAACGCTAAGCGTAACGCTAACCGATCCTGCTGGCAATGTTGGTTCTGCCACCACAAACACTAAATTAAAAGATACTTCAATACCTTCTACACCTAGTTCACCTGATCTTAGTTCAGGGACTGATTCTGGTACCTCTAACTCCGATAATATTACAAACGCGAGTAATCCTGTTTTTAGCGGAATCGCAGAGAATAGTTCAACAGTAAAACTATATAGTAGTATTGATGGTTTAATTGGTAATACCACAGCAAATGGAACTACTGGTGTTTGGACAATTACAGTTAGCTCAATTACAGAGAATGTTCATTCAATTACAGTAACAGCCACCGATGCCGCTGGTAATACAAGTAGCTCATCTACTGATTTATCGGTAACTATTGATAGATCAAGTCCTTCAATAATAGATTTTAGTTCAACGTTTAGTAATCCTACCAATTCCAGACCTATTCCAGTTAGAGTCGAGTTTAATGAGGATGTAACTGGTTTTGCAAGTAATGATATAGATGTTGCGGGGTCAGATGGCTCTATTGGAAAACAAAATTTTTCAGGTGGCCCAAGAGTGTTTTTATTTGAATTGACTATTTCTGGAGTTACTAAATCAAATATTACAGCAGATATTAATGCTAGTAAATGTACCGATATTGCAGGGAATCCAAATAATGCTGCAACTCAGTTTACTATCACGTATGATAATGACAGACCAAGAATATTATCAATCGTTGCCTCTCCCTCAGCGAATCCGACGAATGCAAGTACAATAGACCTCACTATAAATTTTGATGAAAATGTGACAGGCTTTACGCAATTGGATTTAGTACTTACAAATTGTTCTGCATCTTCATTTTCTGGCAATAACAAAACATATGGTGTCACAATTACTCCAATAGCTGATGGTTTGGTTAAGGTTGAGATCCCTGAGGATGTTTGTATCGATATTAGCAGCTTATATAATCGAGTGGCAAATCCCTTCACTACAATTTCAGATAAAACAAAACCCACCCTTTCTTTTGTTAGTATTGTCTCTAACTATACTCATACCGATAAGGTTAAGAATGGTGGAATAGTAACATGCTCCTTCATCGCTTCGGAGCAAATTAAAAATGTTGCGGCAACTATTGCGGGGACTTCGGCCACAATTGCTAATGTTGGAGGTAATAGTTACACTGCTACTATAACAATGCCCAATAAACCCGATGGACTAGTTTCATTTAGTATATCATTTGATGATATGGCAAACAATGGCGGTAATGCTGTTACTACTACAACAAACGGATCAAGCGTAACAAATGATAATTCTCCACCAACTTTTAATCCTGTAACCATTATATCAAATAACGCTACTACTTCAAGGGCAAAGGTTGGTGATATCGTTGCTTTAGATTTTACATCATTAGAACCAATTGAAAAT
>JAYTVX010000382.1:0-3143 GCA_043743775.1 Bacteroidales bacterium
ATTGAAAGTTATTTTACTATGGTGCTCTTCTTGGGCATTGATATAATTTCTTACTGCACTCAAATGACTTTCGCTAACTCCAACAGCCCAATAATCGTCTTGCCATGAAAATTTGCTTTTAATTAGCTTGTTTTGATTGATCCAAAATGAGGATTCACCTTTTATTAATTGGGCAACTTTACTAATGGATTGATCTTTACCTAATGATATTAGGCAATGAATATGATCTTGATAGCCATTTATAGTATCAATCCAAATATCTTTTTCTTCAGCATTTTGTTTTATATGCTGAATGAATTGAATTCTCAATGAATGAGAATTTAAAAAGGGAGTGGCATTTTTGGTTGAAAACACCAAATGAACCCATATTCTTACCCAACTCATTTTCTTAATTTTTTATGTGACTAAAGCCAAATTTAGTTAATATTTGAAATCCGTTGGCTAAAGCCAACGGCAATTCTAAAAGCAAACACACACATAACAACTTGATATTATAATTAACAGATAATATATGAGATATTAACTGGTTGAAGAATTCAATTTTTAAAATTTGGTTTAGTCCATCTTCAAGAAATTGGGGTAAATCTATTTATTCATATCTTTACCAAAAGCCTTTTAAAAGTGGAACAATATTCAGAAATAGATAGCGCTAGGATTGTAAATGCATACAGAGGATTACTAAGAGCAGCAAAGGGTGTCGTATCCAAGGAGAATCAAAAACAAGTTAGAAAAGCATTCAATCTAGCCACGGATTTGAATCGTGGTATCATAAAGAAATCGGGTCAACCAAATATTTTTCATTTGATTAATGTTGCTCGGATTTGTGCTGAAGAGATGGGGCTTGGAAGCACATCAATTATATCTGCACTCTTACACGAGACATTAAAAAAAGGCCAACTTACTTACGCTCAAATCGAAATACAGTTTGGCAAAAACATCGCAGAAATCGTTGATGGTCTTACAAAAATATCAGAGTTAGATCCTAAGAATCCTAAAAAGCAAGCCGAAAATTTTAGGGAACTTCTCCTATCCATATCAAAGGATGTTCGGGTTATACTTGTTAAAATCGCTGAGCGACAGGAAACAATGCGCTCGTTAAGTTCAATGCCCAATGAGATTCAAATCAAACAATCGTTAATAACCTTTTATCTATACGCCCCTCTAGCTCATCGGTTAGGTCTTTACCGAATCAAGTCTGAAATGGAAGACCTCGCAATGAAATACACTAACCCCGAGGAGTATAAGACAATTATTAAAAAACTTAAGAATACTACAGCTAAGCGAAATAAATTTATAAAAGAGTTCATCGATCCAATTCAGGAGGCTCTGGCTGCAAAAGATTTTGATTTTGATATCAAAGGCAGAACAAAATCGGTTTACTCCATCTGGAAAAAGATGCAGAAACAAAATGTAGAATTTGAGGAGGTATACGATCTATTTGCAATCCGCATCATCCTGAATAGTCAGGTTGAGAGAGAAAAGTCCGATTGCTGGCAGGTTTACTCAATTATTACCGATAAATATACCCCAAATCCTGAGCGATTGCGCGATTGGATTTCAGTACCAAAAAACAATGGCTACGAATCGCTCCATACCACGGTGGTCGGTCCTGAGGGTAGATTCGTTGAGGTTCAAATCCGAACAAACAGAATGGATTTGATAGCCGAGAATGGGCTTGCAGCCCATTGGAAGTATAAAGGAATTGAGCAGGGGCAAAATATTGACACTTGGATTTCGGGAGTTCGCGAAATTCTTGAAAACACCAATAATTCTCCTGAGGAATTAGTCGAAGAATTTAAAGCAAATCTCTACACTAAAGAGATCTTTATTTTTACTCCAAACGGCGACCTTCGAAAATTCCCTATAGGTGCAACCGTTTTGGATTTTGCTTTTGATATTCACACCAATATTGGTTGTCAATGCGTTGGGGCAAAGGTCAATAATATCAATGTTTCCATTCGTCAAGTTCTAAAAAACGGGGATGTGGTAGAGGTAATAACCTCAAAGAATCAGAAACCAAAAGAGGATTGGCTCAACGTAGTAATAACATCAAAGGCTAAAGGGAGTATTAAGCAAAGCCTTAGGGAGGAAAAAAACAAGGAAATTTTACAAGGAAAAGAAATACTCTATCGTAGGTTTAAAAATTGGAAGATTACTGATAATGAAGAGGCCTTAAAGATTATTCAAAAGCATCTTAAGATTAAGAGTCAACCTGAAATTTTCTCTCTGATCGCCAACGAAAAAGTTGACCTCAGCTCATTTAAATCATTAATTCTAAATCCTGAAAAAAAGGTTACCCCCCAAATTGAGGAAACGGCTAAAATTGTTGAAGCTAAAAGGATTCATTCTAGCGACGATTTCCTAATCATTGATGAGACGTTTTTAAACATCGACTATAAATTTGCAAGGTGCTGTAATCCAATATTTGGCGATAACATTTTCGGTTTCGTAACCATTAGCGAAGGGATTAAAATTCACCGCACCAATTGCCCGAATGCAGCCCAACTCAATGCTCGATGGGGTTACCGAATTGTTAAGGCTAAATGGAAAGAATCAAAAACTACAGGATCGTTTCAAACAATCATTAAAATTAGTGGATTTGATGAGTTGGGAATTGTTAATCGAATTTCGGAGGTTATCAGCACCGATTTAATGGTTAACATGCAGAGCATCACTGTCAATAGCAAAGATGGGCTCTTTGAGGGTAGAATTCAGGTACTTGTATCTGATATAAAAAACCTTGAAATGCTACTTTATAAGCTGAATAAGATTAAAGGAGTACAAAAAGCGGTTAGGTTGAAATAGTTGAGAGTTGAGAGTTGAGAGTTGAGAGTTGAGAGTTGAGAGGAAGAAGAAATGGGAATTTTTCGTAACTATACAATTCAGTGCCAATTTTTGCGCGCCGTTACACAGGGCACAAGTAATCAGGAAACGGCTACGATTTAGCTACGGCACAAAAAAAGAAAGGGTTAGCCGTTAAGCTAACCCTTTGATTATTTGGTGCTGATGAGACGAGTCGAACGTCCGACCTACTGATTACGAATCAGTTGCTCTACCAACTGAGCTATCTCGGCAAAAAGCCACACCGAAGAGGTCGGCTATTGTAAGGGTTAGCCAAGGGTATCAGCAAATACAAAATCGTA
>JAYTVX010000383.1:0-15546 GCA_043743775.1 Bacteroidales bacterium
TAAAAAGCATACAAAGCTCCTGCTGAAAGAAGGATATAAACTAATGAACGTAAGGTATCCGCTTTAAGCATCGCTTTGCGGTCATCTCTAAATGCTTCGAGTAGTTGAGCCGGCCAACCACTAGATGTAAGCTGATTATCCACTTCAGCAGTGAAATTGAAAACGGCCCCGCCAAAAAGCAAAAAGAATAATGATATTCCACCGACAATCCCCAACGACCATTTAAGTGCAAACATAAACTGCTTGCGATCAAGCAACCCATCGTAAACCTGTTTCAATGCCATAAAAGCAAGGAGTGGCATTGTCAATTCAGCAATATAGAGAATCATCGCAACGGTTCTAAATTTATTATAGGCGGGAAAATAATCGAGAAATAAGTTGGAAAGCCATAAAAAATTATGCCCCATTGCAAGGGCTATAGATAGTGTAGTAACTAACAGTAATGACCACTTCACGGGACCTCTTACAGCAAAAAGTCCAAAGAAGAAAAGGAAAACAACGATTGCCCCAATATAAACTGGCCCAGATGTCATTGGTTGAGCACCCCAATAGGTTGGAAGCTGCGAAACGATTTGATCCGCTTGATTAGTACTTACGCCATTCTGCTTAAGAAAACTGTAGGTTTTTGAATCAGTACCGAGCTCGCCAGAAGTTGATCCACCCATTAAATTTGGGATCATCAGGTTAAAAGATTCTGCTACTCCATAGCTCCAAGCCATTGCATAGTCCTTATCGAGACCAGATGTTTTGTTGCTATTATCAGATGTTAACTCAGATGGTCCACGTATAGAATATTTACCATAATCATTAGTAAACCAAAGTTTAGAAAAGTTAGCACCAATAGCAAGAATGCCAGCAATAGCCAAAACGCACATCGCTTTAGCAAATTGCGTTAGCAACTTATCTTTATAAGCCATGTAAAAATAGCCTATGGTTACAGCAATCATAATAAACCCTGCATAGTAAGTGATCTGGGGATGTCCAGCATATAGGTTTAACCCAAAGAAAAGGGCAAATAGGGCAAATCCCCCCAAATATTTTCCTCTGAATGCCAATATCATACTACCAAGCATTGGTGCCACATAGCTAATAGCGTGAATTTTAGCATTATGCCCTGCTCCGATAACAATGAAAAAGTAAGATGAGAGACCATAGGCAAACGCGCCAACAATGCTCAACCAAGGATTTACGCCAAGAACAAGAAGCAAAAAGTAAAAACCCAGCATGGTAGCAAAGATGAAACTTGCAGGAGTTTTACCAAACATAATAATTCTATAGGCCCAGCTAAGCAGATTCGTTTTATATTTAACTGAGGTTAAATAAGTCGGCATTCCACAAAACATAGTATTCGTCCAAAGAGTTTCCTCTCCAGTTGCCAAGCGATAATCCTTAATCTCTTTTACTTGACCCTGAAACTGAACAACATCATGCTGTGATAAACTTTTTCCTTCAATTAAAGGAGAAAAATAAATATAAGCTGCCAACAAGAATAGAATTGGCGCAACAATGTGTGGTAAGATTTTTAAGAGGAATTCTTTTTTCATTGTTTGAGCGTTTAATTTTGTACAAACTTCAAAAATAGTAAAAAAGGTGTTGGTTGATTGTTGTTCGTTCTCCGTTAACTGTTATAAATACTTAAATCTTATAGTCCTTTGTTTATCTTAAACATTCCAATTCTTTAAAATTTCAGCGATTCGTTCCGAAGCGCCACCTTTTCCATAAAGGTCAATTGAAAAATCAGATTTTCGATTCATCATTTCATGGTATGCGATAAGTATAAACTCGGAATCGGTACTGCCAAGCATGCTAAAACCGGACTGAACTAACTCTGTCCATTCTGTTTCACGTCTTAAGGCAACACAATTCTTTCTAAAATAAAATGCCTCCCGCTGAACTTCATCACTATCGGTAAGCACAATGGTACAATTCTTTAGGAGTTCAACCATATCGAAATAGCTTAAAGGGGGAATTATCTTAAAGTTAGGTTCAATACTGGCCTCCCTTAGGTATCTAAATACTCTAGGATGTAAAGGAACAATAACCAGTTGGTCTCGATTAATCAGATTAAGAGCAGTTACAATCTCCTTTAGTATTGAAGGGGATTCAAAGTTCTCTTTTCGGTTAACGGTTGCGAGAGCAAATGATTGTTTGATTTTCAAACGATTAATAATATCGGATTTTGAAGATGAAATTGAACCATAGTACATTGCAGCATCCTGTAAAACATCTCCCGTATTATATATTTTACATGGAAAGTTATCAAAGCCTTCCTTCTTAAGGTTTTCTAAAGCATTTTGAGATGGGCAGAAGAGTAGCGTTGAAATTCGATCGGTTAGAATTCGATTTACCTCCTCGGGCATATGCATGTTGAACGAACGTAGTCCGGCCTCAACATGTGCAATAGGAATTTGTAATTTACTTGCAGCAAGAGCTCCTGCTAATGATGAATCATTATCACCATAAACCAATACAAAATCGGGCTTTTCGAGGACAATAGCATTCTCAATCCCCTCAAGCATTTTTCCTACCATTGCCCCGGGATTCATATTTTGAATACCCAACTTATACTTTGGTTCAGAAATCTCCATCTCTTCAAAGAATAATGGAGTAAAGCTATCGTCAGTATAGTGACCAGTGTAAAGTATTACCTCATCTATTTTGCTAACCATCAGCTGATGGCTAACTGCGGCTGATTTAATAAATTGAGGGCGAGCGCCAACTATTGTGAGGACTTTCATCAGAAGTAGTTTAACACGATCAAAAATAACAAAAAATAGATATTAGTTCTACTTTAACAGATTAAGTTTTCTTTATGACTATTCTGTTTTTTTAACCCTTACCCTAAATAGAGAAAGCAGAAAAATCAAACCACTCCCTTTAGGGATTGGGGTAAATGGGTTGATTATTTATGAAATATTCTAATCTGTTAAAGAAGAATTAGGTAATACTGAATGCTGGTAAGTTGTTTAATCATTTGATTCTACAAGTTTTTTTTGAGCCTTTAAAAGTTTTTTGTAATCGTCTAAAGGCATTGCCGGCGAACCCATAACAGTAATATCTGAAGGAATATCCTTTGTAACGGTACAACCCATTCCTAGCGTTGTATTATTGCCAATGGTAATTCCATTTCGAAGAATTACCGAAGGTGCTACCCAGCAATTATCCCCAATGATTGTACTTCCTCCAATCATTGTACATGCTATTACAAGAGTGTTTTCCCCAATGACTACATTATGCGCAACGTGAACTAAATTATCGATCTTAACTCCTCTTTTTATAATTGTATCACTCAGCGCACCTCGATCAATACAGGTAGAACTTCCAATCTGCACATCATCTTCAATAACTACATTCCCATAATGAGGGAAGTTAACGTTTGCTCCATTCTCTTCTTTTACAAATCCAAATCCCCAATTCCCTATCGTTACATTCGATCGAATAACGACCCTATCCCCAATAATACTCCCTTTCTGAATATGTATATTTGCACCAATAGTGCAATTCTTACCAATAATTACATTTTTATCAATAACAGTATATGGTCCAATCGATGTATTCGCACCAATCTTTGCGGTAGAATGAATGATTGCTGCAGAATGAATACTGGTTTCTTCCTCCTCCTTAAAAAAAACATTTAGACAATCAACAAATGATTCCTTTGGTGTCTCCGATAAAACTATTAATGCTTTTATACCTTTTTTAATCTGTTCGTCGAGCCTTTCATAAATTGGGGAATCAACGACTATTAGCGAAGCTTTTGAATTCGTTAATAGTTGACTTGCCGTTGCTTGATATTTTGAGGATAGAAATGAGATATGGTTTTCAGAAGCATCAACAATATTCCTTGGGCCAAAAACCTCCTTTGATAATTCGATATCAGAAGGAATAATTCTGAAGGATTTATTCCTGAAGTAACCTAAAATTGAACTTATCGTGGTCATAATTTCCATCTTAATATTTGAAATGATTCTGCATACTTCTCATTAACCTGAACCCCTTTTATTTTTAATAGAGATATCAAGTAATCCTCATCGCTATACTGCCTAAATGTTTGACTTTTATATAGCTTAAGAGTTTCGATTTTTTTATTCACATGACGCTCTTCAAGACCTACGTACATGTTTGAAAGAAAGGAAAAGTTGTTCCATGGCATTTCATACGAAAGCATGTTCGATTTTTTGAAAACTCTAATCCCTTCCTCATAGATTACATGATGATCCTGATGAATATCTGAACTGCTGGGAAGTAAAACTAAATCTGGTTTAATCTGCTGATTAAGCTTAAATAGATCTTCAAGAATCTCCTGTCTATATTTTGGGAAAACCCGAACTTCATAATCGTATAGATATAAAAACTCTTTAGGAACCCCCATGTATTCGGCAGCATTCAACAATTCATTCTTAATTGTACCTGGTCCAAAACCAGCAGGGATTGACTTTTCACACATGCTAAATACAGCATAATGAATTTCAACATTGTTTTCAATTAATTTTGCGATTGTCCCTCCACTAGAGAATTCTGCGTCATCGGGATGAGGTCCCAAAACTAGTGCTTTTTTAATTTCATTGAAACCTAGACTGTTCATATCTGTTTTTTTATAAGATCGGCTAATTGACGTGTTGTTTCGTACCTACTATAAAATTGATATCTTTCATTATTATTGATAAAAGTAGTTTTATTAATCCAAAAACTAAATACTTTACTCAAATAGTCAATAATTTGCTGATCCTCTCTCCTATCAAACACTCTACAATATTCAAATTCATTGAGTAGAATGGCCGCATCTCCCATTGGGTTTCCAAGACATAATATTGGTTTGTTAGCGGCAATATACTCCATTAGTTTTCCGGAAATTAGCAGCTCACTATTCCCCATCTCGGCTAAGCTATTAAGAAGCAAATCAGCACTAAGCATGTAGGATATTGCCTTTTTTTTCTGGACATACTCAATATACTCGATTAGAAGTTCGGGGACTACCGATTTTATCTCTTGAATTGTATCGTTGGAAACATTTCCAACAATTCGAAATTTTAAATGCTTACAAATAGAATGGTTTAAACTATAAAAATGTTTTAAGGCCTTTAAGAATGATGTTATTGGTTGTGATTCGGTGAGCATTCCCACAAAACAGATTGTATAATATTCTGGATCAACCGTGTATTCGACATCTTTAAAATCAGTTTCGTCATAACCATTGTAAATAGAATATACCTTATTTGCATCGATATTTCCTTTTTGAATTAGATGCTTTCTCATAGATGGCCCAACGGTTAAAACCAAATCGGCTTTGTTAAGAACTCTTTGCTCCAGCTTCTTATCCTTGTTTAAGGCAAAACGGGTTCTGTATAAAAATCTATTGTAGTATAAGTCTGTCCAAGGATCTCTAAAATCGGCAAACCATGTAACGTTAAATTCCGATTTTAACTTCAATCCCACTAAATGTGTAGAGTGAGGCGGGCCAGTTGTTATAATGAGGTTGATATCCTCTTTCGAGAGAATTTCTCTGGCTTTATCCAAGGCATAGGCTACCCATCCAACCCTTGAATCAGGAATAAAAAGATTGCCCCTGATCGCTCTACTTATTTTTTGGAATAAAGTTGGTTTTGATTCTCCTGAAAACCCGATGGGTATAGCAGATTGTCTGTTTCCGCTAATAATTCGTGAGTAAATTTTTAATGGCTCTCTAGTGTTTGTTCTGTGAACTTCAACACCCTCAATTTTTTCGTTAAAAGATGAATCGAGAAAACGATATGAAGCTTTCTTCTCATCAACAGTAATGACGATAGGATCAATACCGAAATCTTTTAGATATTTACAAAAATACATCCACCGTTGTACTCCAGATCCTCCGCTAGGAGGCCAGTAATAGGTAATGATTAGAACTTTACGCATTAGAGGAAAGTTGTTTATTGATCGTTATTCGTTGATCGTTTTGTAAATTACGAAAATCTTTCATAATCATCTATATTTTACTTTCAACGATTCACCAACAACTATCAACTGTTCTCTATATTTGTTTAAGTAAAGTCCTTAACGAAACCTTCTCCTCCATTATCTCACGTAAGCGAGATGCTGGAACTCGCTCCTGCTCCATCGTATCGCGGTGGCGAATGGTAACAGTATCATCCAGTAAGGTTTGATGATCAATTGTGATACAGAATGGTGTTCCAATAGCATCGTGACGGCGGTAACGTTTGCCAATAGTATCCTTCTCCTCGTACTGACAGGCAAAGTCAATCTTGAGATCATCCATGATCGTAAGAGCCTTTTCGGGTAATCCATCCTTTTTAATTAATGGAAAAACACCAAGTTTAACGGGTGCAAGGGCTGGTGGTATGCGAAGGACAATGCGTTCATCGATACTTCCATCCTCTTTGGTAATCTTCTCCTCGGTATAGGCTGATGATAAAATTAACAGAAATGTCCGGTCAAGACCTATAGATGTTTCGATAACATACGGAACATAGCTTTCGTTGGTTTCAGGGTCGAAGTACTGAAGCTTTTTACCCGAATGCGTCTGATGGCTAGAGAGGTCAAAATCGGTACGTGAATGGATTCCCTCAACCTCTTTAAACCCGAATGGAAACTCAAACTCGATATCAGAAGCTGCATTAGCATAATGCGCCAACTTCTCGTGCTTATGAAAACGATACTTATTATCGCCGAAGCCCATCGTTTTATGCCAACGCATCCGTTTTTCCTTCCAGAACTCGTACCATTGCATCTCCTCGCCTGGGCGAACGAAGAATTGCATCTCCATCTGCTCAAACTCCTTCATGCGGAAGATAAACTGACGAGCAACAATCTCGTTTCTGAAAGCCTTTCCAACTTGAGCGATACCAAAGGGAATCTTCATCCTACCTGTCTTCTGAACGTTCAAGTAGTTCACAAAGATACCCTGAGCGGTTTCTGGTCGAAGGTAGATGGTATCGGCATTTTCACTAACGGAACCCATCTTTGTTTCGAACATCAGGTTAAACTGGCGCACATCGGTCCAGTTCCGTGAGCCCGATATTGGGCAAACTATCTCGCAATCCTCAATGATCTTCTTAACCTCATTCAACTCATTATTCTGCAGAGCAGTTACCATGCGGGTGTTAATCGCCTTAATCTTTTCGGCAATCTCTAAAACCCTTGGGTTCGTTTCGCGGTACATTGCCTCGTTAAACGACTCGCCAAAACGCTTTAGGGCTTTTTCAACCTCTTTATTTATTTTATCTTCCTGCTTCTGAATCCACTCCTCTATTAGAACATCGGCGCGATAACGCTTTTTGCTATCCTTATTGTCGATTAAAGGATCGCTGAATGCTCCAACGTGGCCTGATGCAACCCACGTTTTAGGGTGCATAAAGATTGCCGAATCGAGACCAACTATATTTTCGTTCAAGCGCGTCATCGCTTCCCACCAGTAACGGCGGATGTTATTTTTTAGCTCAACGCCATTCTGTCCATAATCGTAAACAGCGCTTAAACCATCATATATTTCGCTCGATTGGAATACAAAACCATACTCCTTTGCGTGTGCAATCAATTTCTTAAATAGTTCTTCTTGGGTCATATCAATTAGATTCTAGATTTCAGATGATAAACTTCAGACCAAAGGATTAATTACCTTAAGGATCTGAAAATCCATTTCAAAAATGAAAAGCAAAAATAAGGGAATTATTCGTTAAAAATGAATTTCTTTAAACTAGCAGTTGAACGAGTTGATAATTTATTTGGAGAAATGGAGTGTTGGAGTGTTGAAATACAGGAAGAGAATTATGTCAAAAGTCGATTCATGTTTTTCATTTATACATCAATTCATTTCTCGTTCCTTCAAATATTTTCTCCGATATTTACTTGATTTTTTTATCCAAAACTGTAACATTAGTTGAATCGGCTATACTAAATAGCTATACGTTGCACAAAGAAAGTATGCAGAGAAAGGAAGAGCGATTTAATCTTTTAGTAAAAGATAATCAACATAAGATATTAAAGATTTGCAGGTATTATGCCCCTGTGACCGAGGATCAAAAGGATATTTATCAAGAGATTTTAATTAATATCTGGAAAAGTCTAGATTCGTTTAGGGGTGATGCACAAGAGAGCACATGGATATATCGCATTGCGCTGAATACTGCCATGGGATTTGCAGGGAAGGAGTTTCGGCGAATGCGAATAGTTCTGGATGGTGGTGAAAAGAATCTTCAGAATCTTATTTCGGAAGATGATTCAGAGGTTAAGCTTCGCGAGGATCAAATAAGCCTATTACAGAACCATCTAAACCAGCTGTCGGTAATTGATAAAGCAATAATGTCGTTGGTTCTTGAGGATCTTTCCAGTAAAGAAATTGCCGAAATAATTGGGATTACTGAGCCAAATGTAAGAGTTAAAGTCCACAGAATAAAAGAAACGCTGAGAGAGCAAATGAAAGGGGGTAGCCATGAAAACTAACGAAAACATGAATATTAACGATATGATTAATGGATCAAATAAGCATAATGGGAATCTTATCAATTTAGAATCATTAATCAACAGTGTTAAAGCTGAGGATGAAAAAAATATTAGAATAAATAGGTCTTTTCAGTGGGTGTATATCATCATGGTTGTAGTATTTGCTGTTCTTATATTTTTCCACGATCCCGATGTTACACCGATCAGACAAATTAGCGGAATCTTTTTCCTTGCATCAATGATTGCATTTGCATTGATTTTTCGAAAGAGCTACAAGGAGAATAAAAGTATTGATTACTCTCTTCCAGTTATTGATATGCTTCGGAATGTAGCAAATCGCTATAGCTTAAAGCTCAAAAAGAATTTTCATCTCATATCTATTCCTATTATCCTGATGGATATCGGATTAACACTATCGCACTATAATGATCTATTACCGATGAGCCCCTTGAACAGAATTTTAATTGTTCAAGCGTTTTATATCCCAGCAATGACAATATCAGCGTTAATTGGGGTTTGGGTATGGTCAAAGAAGCAAAAACCCTTACGCGACAGGGCGCTTGAATTAATTAAAGAATTGGAGAGTATTTAGAATTTATAGAAAATGAAAAAGAGGGAGAAAATAACTTCCTCCTGCACTAGAGGAATTTATACCGGAACTTTCATTTGCCTAATCCCGATGCGGGATATCTTGCCCAAGTATTTGATCATGACTTCCCGATGCGGGATACTTTGTCCGGAAAGTCAGGCATCAAATCCCGATGCGGGAAACCTTGTCCGAGTTTTTAGGCACGACTTCCCGCTAAGGGAAACCTTACTCAGAAAACTAGGCATCACATCCCATATCGGGAAGTTGGAGTCTGTCTTTATTAAGGGTTTTAAAAATATAATAAGAGTTCCGATCTTTCCAAGAGATCGGAACTCTTACACAGGATTTAGTATCTACAAAGGTTCTACTTGCGCAGATTTGCAATTAGGGGTGTTTAAATCGCTAAAACAACCCGTGAATCGTAGCATCAATTTTATTGATAACTAACCGTAAATCCTCGGGTCTATCGGCAAAGTTCATATTATCAACCTCAATAATCAGCATCTTGCCCAGCTTATAGGTTTCGATCCATGCCTCGTAGCGCTCGTTAAGACGCTGGAGGTAATCCAAGCGGATATTCTTTTCGTAATCCCGACCTCTTTTCTGAATCTGGCTAACAAGTGTAGGGACTGAGCCTCTGAGGTAAATTAGCAAATCGGGTGGTTGGATAAGTGAACTCATCAGGGTAAAAAGGTTCAGGTAGTTGTTAAAATCGCGGGTTGACATTAACCCCATGATATGAAGGTTTGGTGCAAAAATATGAGCATCCTCATAGATGGTTCTATCCTGAATTACGGTATCGCCTTTGCGGCGAATATCAACAATCTGCCCAAAACGGCTATTCAAGAAGTAGATCTGCAGGTTAAAGCTCCAGCGCTGCATATCCTCATAAAAATCGTTCAGGTATGGGTTATCATCAACATCCTCGAAGTGAGGCTTCCAGCCATAATTTTTTGCAAGCAAGCGTGTGAGAGTAGTTTTCCCGGATCCAATATTACCAGCAACAGCTATATGCATGATACTTTTTTTAGGTGTTATAAAAGGTTCGTTCTGCTTGCTAAAAATACAAAAGTTTGGTTCTTGAACGCTATTATTTCATCATATTTTACAAACAGCTAAATCACGTCCATCGAAGTATATAAATTGAGTTTGAACTTTAACTGGAATACAATCAACAGGTAAATCAAAAACCTTTATCTGATTAGCTTCAAGGTTGTATTGAAAGGTTTTTCCATTGATTTGGTAAACAATCTCGTGGTCGATAAAAGTGAAATAACTATCAATTTTTACAGGGATATCTCCCAATCGAGCACCATAGGAGTCGAAGCGGCAAATACCCATGCCCTCAAAAGCGATGTAGAGAATTCCCTGATACTCCCGCATATAAATTGGCATGGAGCCAGAGTAACTAATATCAGGGATGATTTTTTCAGCCGTTGATTTAAACCCCGAATCAAAATGGAGAATTTCCCACTTGGCTCTATCAAGGACCCAGAATCCTCCATTACCGCTTCGACAAACGAGACTTGCATCGCTAATCCCTTTTTCCCGGAGCAAAATTGGTTTGGATATTTCGGCAACGGCATTGTTTAGTATGGCAACGGCTTGTGAGCTGGGGTAGAATACTACAACCCTGAAAGGATCAAGAACATCAATATAATTAGGGTTTCCAAGTAGAATATTTGAGTAGGTACCAAGCTTTTTCGATTGCTTATCGAAGCAGATAACCTCACTGTGGCTAACGACCCAAATATTATCGAATTTATCGGCTTGAATGAAATAGCACTGTCCAATAGCGCTGCTAAAAGAGAGAAAAAAGATTGAGAAGAAAGCAAATCTGATTCTTGAGGTTTTACTTTTCATTGCAGCATCTTTTGCTTAGCTCAATAAGTTCATCGACATACTCTCTGGTATTGAACAAGCGAGGAACCTTATTCTGACCACCTAGTTTCCCTCGCTCCTTCATCCACATAAAAAAAGTTCCGTTATTTAAACGTCTGATAATGGGTGGTCCAAGCGTAATTCCCTTATACCGTTTTGCCTCATAATCGGAATTTATTGAACATAGCGCATTATCGAGCACTTGAGTAAAGAAATCTAAGTCGGATGGGACCCGTTCAAACTCAATTAACCACTCGTGAGCACCCTTTGCGTTTTCGTCCATATATATAGGGGCTGCAGTGTATTCCCGAACTAAAGCGCCTGTTTTTTCGCAAGCCGTATTAAGGGCATTATCAGCGTTATCGATTATCACCTCCTCGCCAAAAGCATTTATGAAATGGCGGGTTCGACCAGTAATCTTAATTTTGTGCGGGTATTTTGACGTAAACTTAATTGTATCACCAATCATATACCTCCACAAACCGCTATTGGTGCTAATAACCAAGGCATAGTTTTGGTTTAGCTCAACCTCGTTTAAGGTTAGTGCGGTAGGATTTGTGCTAAAAGCCTCCTCGAGGGGAATAAACTCGTAAAAAATCCCATAGTCGAGCATCAGCAGCATATCGTCAGTTTGAGGATTATCCTGAATGGCAAAAAAACCCTCGCTAGCATTATAGGCCTCCATGTAGTTCATGGTTGGTGATGGTATCAACTTTTGAAATTGCTCACGATAGGGTGTGAAGCAAACACCTCCATGCATAAAAAGCTCTAGGTTTGGCCATACCTCAAGCAGGTTCTTTTTACCCGTAAAGTTGAGAATATGCTTAATCATTACAAGATTCCACGAAGGAACCCCAGCTATACTGGTAACATTCTCTTTGATCGTCTCCTGGGTAAGCTGCTCCAGCTTCTCCTCCCACTCTGAAATTAATGCAACTTTTTGACTTGGGGTACGGATAAAATCCGCCCACCACGGGATATTTTCTATCAATATAGCCGATAGGTCACCATAGTATGAGTCGATGTTGAAATTATCAATTTTGTGACTTCCTCCAAGAGTTAAACTTTTACCCTTAAAGATTTCGGATTCTGGGTGTAGATTGGTGTAGATTGCAAGAATATCCTGCCCACCACGGAAATGGCAATCCTCCAAGGCTTCACTGCTAACCGGGATAAATTTGCTTTTATTCGCTGTGGTACCAGACGATTTCGCAAACCACTTAATATTCCCAGGCCATAGAATATCCTGCTGCCCCTCTCGATGCTTATCGATAAAAGGCTTTATCCCTTCGTAGTCCAAAATCGGAAGTCGTTGCTGAAAATCTTTAATCTCCTTTATCGATTCAAAATCGTACTTTATACCGTACTCAGTACCCTTTGCTCTACTAATCAATTTAAATAGCATCTCCTGCTGAACCTCAAATGGGAATTGACGGAATAGTTCTATTTGATGTAATCGCTTTGTATTTAACCAGCTAAAAATTGAGTTAAGGATAGGCATAATCTCTGGGTAGTATTTTTTTCAATTCAAATATAGTAAAAAAGAGTTATACTGATTTTGGGGAAAAGAACTACCTCGGCTATGTGTTGGATCAATGAAGTCATAGTTATGTGATCCTAAATTATAGCCTCACTCTTTTAATCCTCAAAAACTTGACTTAATATGGCTAGCGATTTAATCCCCGAAACACCCTCGATATGAACTTGATAGAAAGACAAGAAATTATCGATTAGCTGAGCTCTTGTTTTGTGGTTTAGTTTTAATTCTTCAGCATCATGAAAAGACGTTGAAAGAACCAATCCAATCATTTTGCTTCGTTCCCTACCGAAAAAAAGAGGATGGAGCGGTTCCGCGTGAATAAATAATCCATTCTTATAATCGAAAATCGGACTCGATTCGTTCCAAGTATTCCCGGGAAAAAATCCAAGATATCGAGTTAGCTGGGCAAGGAATATCAAATGGAAATTTGATATCCCGCTATGCATAACATCAAGCAGCCGAATAGAGCTCTCGAGAAAACTGAACATCATATGGTTTTGTTCCTCTTCGCGAATGGTTCGGTAAACAACTTCTCCAACGAACATGGCAATGGCTCTTTTAACCGGATCAAACGGTATGGAACTAAAATTTACCTCTATTGATACCTCTTTGAGTTTACTCAGGGTTTGGTTTTCCTTATGGTAGTATACAAGATTAACAATATTCAAGGGTTGGAAAAAAACTGCTTTCCCTGCGGATTTGGGTTTACCATATGCGCTATGAACCATAAGCGAAAGGCGACCATGCATTTCGGAGTAAACATAAGCAATCAGGCTGCTATCGCCGTATTTAATTGAGTGAAGCGCAATTGCTTTTGTTTTATGAATCATTTCCGAGATAGTTCTTGATTCTGGTTACTGGTTATTATTTCATTGCTGGTTTGTTCATGGTAAAAATATCTCCGACCAAATTCCTCCAACCACTAGATCACTTAATAAAAAGCAACTTACTAACCGCTGTTTGCTCACCCTTACTGTCGGAACAAAAGATAAGGTAAACACCTGTTGATACCCTATGTCCATTAAGATTTTTTCCATCCCAAGTTGCTTGTCCTCCCAGCGATTGTGTTTCGTAAACTAGATTTCCGCTGATATCGGTTATTTTTACGGTTGTATTCTCAACCAAACCCGTAATGGAAATTAACCCATTATAGCCAGGTCTTACAGGGTTAGGGAATGCGTAAACTTTTCCAAATTTTTCACCGGGATCGGTGGCATCACCTCGATAAGAAATTAGACCCTGATCGGTGGCAATAAAAACCTCACCCGACGTAGGGTGAATTTTAATATCCAATATATTATTGGATGGTAACGGACTATTTTTGATATTAAAATGCAGCAATTCCTTTGAGCCATCGGACGATTGCAGGAATACCCCCGATTTACTTGTACCAAACCATTTACGGTTTCCCCCATCAACGGTTATTGAGGTTACCGTTTCGGTTTGCAGAAGATATGCCGCTAGCCCATTAACAACATCTGGTATTTTAACCCTTTGAACAGTAAACTTTGAAGCATCAATTGCCTGATCGGAATTATAGCTGATTAGCACCCCCTCGCTTGTTGCTATCCAAAGATAGCCATCACGATCGAAGGCTAACGAGTAGATATCGTTGGGTAAGAAATTCCCATTGATATCACTTAACCTTATTTTGCGATAATGATCATCAGTCGCCGATTCAATATTCGCTCCCGGATCGAGGACGAATAGCCCTTCTCCTCGAGGTAAAATAAGCCAAAGCAAACCTGAAGGCGAGCAGATTAGATCTGAAAGCCGGTCAGAGTTAATTGCACTTGCATAAGGGAATGAATACCATGTTCCATCGGTCTTACGGACTGAAATTGGTCTTGAAACCATTACGTTTGCTGCCCACAAATTTCCGCTGTTATCAAGTGCAATCCCGCTGATTCGGCAGTAAGGTCCATCGGGATAAATGGATTGAAGCGTGCTGTTTGCTGGCAGAAAATTATTCACCCGTGTATTGTCAAGATATTGAAAAATTCCTCGTCCCCAGCTGGCAATGTAAAATTCTTTGGGATTCGAAGGATTGAAAATTACTTTAATTGCATCCATATTGTCCCCATCTTCGAAGGATTGCCATTGCTGATTCTCAAACTGATGGTATGTTAGTGGATACCAGAAATTTCCAAAGGCTGCATCGTAAGCACCGGCTACAACAATTACTTTTTCGCTACTTACACCTATTGAGAAAGCTCTATTATTGGTTGGCCCCTGCGGATAATATGAAGTATACCCGCCAGCATCACCATACACTATTCCAAGGTAATGATCAGCTATTGCTAGTTTCCCAGACTCTAAAGGAATAGCCATATCCGGTTCAAACGGCCAGTAAGAATAATAAAGGGTAAAATTAACTGGTGCAGAACTTACAGTTGTGTATGATGAAATTCCCTCCTTTGATGCAATGATGAGCTTACTTTGATCAGCCCTAACGTGCGAAATCGTATTATAAAGGGTTTCAACTTCAATCCAAGTTGATCCATCTATTGCCCAAACGATATCCTTCTGTGCAATTGAATTTCCCTCAACTGCAATAATCCATTGACCAAACACTGCAACATCTGTACACTCATCAGCAGAACTGCTAAAACCAGGTTCTCGAATCCATCGTTGATACTGGATCAATAATGGATCAGTTACATCTGCTTTGAGTAAACCACTTTCAGTAGCTGCATATATGTAATTACCAAGAATTGCCGTTCGGTAAACCTTTATCGACTCACCAAAATTTCCAATAAAGTAGGTATCTTTAATCTCTTCTCTCAAAAGATCAATGACGACTATACCAAAATCGGTTGAAACATACACAAGATTATTATTGAATGTAAAACCGTTGATTTTTTTACTGCCCTGCATCAGCTTATCCTTAATCTCAGGCATGTTCAAAATTCTATCATTGAAAACGAGGTCAATATTTCCATCCTCATAGCCAATGGCAAGAACATTGTTTTGTTCCGAATATTCAATGGTATTGATATTGATATCGTTTAGTCCATGGACACGGCTGATCTTTCCAATTTGACCATTATTAATATTATACCAGAAAATTCCCGTTGAAGTCGCTCCGTAAAGTTTTTCG
>JAYTVX010000384.1:0-1604 GCA_043743775.1 Bacteroidales bacterium
GATATAATCTATGTAAACATTGTTATTTAGGTTTTGTAAAAACATTGATTATCTTCTTATTTTAAAATTTTTAACATTGATTTTAGAATAAAAACCTACCGTAGTAACCAAATATTTTAACTTAGGTTGAATAAAAGCTATTTTTATGAAAACTTTAGCATCCACTAATTATGAAAGCAAAGAAAGTAAGAAGCACTAGAACACCTATTTACAAAGATTCAGGTTTTCTTTTTGAAGATATTCCATCAATAAAAAAGGCTTTTACCGAGGAGATAAACCATCCTCATAGTCCTGAACAGTATATTTACTCACGATATCGCAATCCGAACGTTGTTGAAGCCGAGGAGCAGCTGATGAAGATTGAGGGAGCCGAATGGGCTTTGCTTACTCAATCGGGACAAGCTGCCTTAGATGTCGCTCTTTCTATCTTTCAAAAAAGTGATAAACCCAATAGATGGCTCTTTTTTACTGAGATCTATGGAGGTACAAACTCCTTTATTGATAAAGTTCTAGTTGCTCGAAGGGGAATCGAAGTAATTCGTTTTGCTCCAAATGGAGATTCCTACTCCATAGAAGCTTTTGAGAAAACTATGATGGAATCAAAACCCGAATTAGTTTTCTTCGAGGCACTCTCAAACCCAATGTTAATTGCCCTTGATGGAGATGAGGTGATTAGAATTGCCAAAAAATATGGAGCCAAGGTCATTATAGATAATACTTTTGCTACATCTATGCTATGGAAACCGCTTTCATCAGGTGCAGATTTGGTTTATCAGAGTGTAACTAAGTATCTTGCAGGCCATGGAAATCTTTCAGCAGGAGCCATTTTTGGGAATGACCAAGAGCAATTAAAAGCTGCAATCGAATATCGTAAGTGGGTGGGTCATATGCTATCTCCTGATGATGCTTACCGCTTAGTTGATATGCTTAAAACCTTTGAGATGAGGTTTACAAGACATTGCAATAATGCTTTTGCTATAGCTAAATACCTGAATAACCATCCGAAAATCGAAAAGGTTCTTTATCCTGGGCTTGAATCACATTCAACCTATAAAGAAGCCTATAAACTATTCAAGGGGATTGGTTTTGGAGGTATGGTTACATTTGATATAAAGGGCTCAACTCTAGAAGAAAAGGCTAAACGATGCAACTCCTTTATTCATGATGTTTCAGATTCTATTAAGCTAGTTCCAACATTGGGCGATGCTGATACAATTCTAATGCCTGTTGAACCCGTATGGGGCGATAGGTACCCATTCCCAGGAATGATAAGACTTTCAGTTGGTATTGAAGATCAAAAGGAGTTGATTAGAGTAATTGGAAATGCTTTAGAGGCAATAAAGTAATTCGTTTTTGGGTATCGATTCAATTTTTCTTTTTGAAAATTATCTTTTGTCTTTTATCTTTTGTCTTATTTTCATTGTTCTGATACCAGAAAAAGTAGCTCCGTTGCTTTAACTTCTGTTCCTGCGTTTTAGCAACAAAAACAGGTTTATTTGTATAAGGATCAGTTCCTGTATAGTAGATTGTTGATGACAAGGTCATTGGAGTTGGAGTGAAATCCTGAATCTGCTCAAGTTTAAAGTTTAACTTCTTAGTTTCAT
>JAYTVX010000385.1:0-6175 GCA_043743775.1 Bacteroidales bacterium
TTCCAGCTATCAAAAATTAAAAGGCTTTTTCGATAATTATCAGCTGTAATTTTTATTCCATTCGTCTTCATTAACTCACTTGCCCATAGATTATAGCTTTCGATTGATCCATACTTTAACCCATTAGATTTAAGCCAATCGGCAAAAAAGAGTTCGGCATATAGGTATGATGAGCCTTCTGGTTTAGTTCCATTTAAAACCTTGTAATAGGCTAAATACTCTTGAAAAGTTTTGATGCTTTTTTCTTTTTTGTTCTTTTCTAGCCAATGTTGATACAAAACACTCCATAGGTAATCTGTAGAACAGGGTGCTTCGTACCATTTATTGGTTGCAATATCAACCTTCCACGATGAAACAATTGCAACGAGCTCCTTGTCTTTATTAATCACCGGAGAACCGCTCAAACCTGCACCATTTTGAGGAATTACACTGTTCATAAACAGACTTGATCCTGAATACGCCTTAGCAATAGCAACAAAGGTCTGCGGAGATGTTTTTTTAATTTTAAACGACCAGCCAACCTGATATAATGTATCTTGAGGTTTTACCATTTTACAGCTTAACTTTAAAGGAATAATTTTAGAATGATTCCCCTTAACTTTAAAAACAAGATAATCCCTATCGGTATTGCGCTCTCCAATAGTTTCATTAGCGTTTATATTAATTAAATCGCCAAGAATAATATATTGAGAGGAGTCGTTTAATACAGCCATTCTCCATTCTTTAAGTCTACCTTCGAAATCAATCGTTTTCATTTTTTTAGGTCGATTTAGCCATAAAGTGTGTTTGCAGGTAACAGCAAGTATTTCATCTCCAATATCAATTAAAAATCCATTACCTGGCAAATCAGTAAATGATGTGTCGGAATAATGGATTAAGTTTGAAAGATTAATATTTGCAAAGGGTTTATTTTGCGCAAAGGCACTATAAGAAAAGGTGCATAGAATACAGTAAGCTAGTAATGGTAATTTTTTCATTTTGAATTAGCTCTATTGAATATTTTTAAATTATTTAAATGCAAATTATCATGGATAACATTATTTCAAACATTAATCAATCTAAATATTTAGATTTCACAAATTCTACCCAACCATCCTCAAATTGGTGTATCGATACTTCCAGCGTTTGCTGAATATCTCCATTCGCTTTGATTAAACTTACAAAATTGGCCTTGCCCCAGGTTGCAATTATATATTCAGAAAGCAAATAACCAACTGCGTATATCTTATTACCACCAGTATTAAAATCTGAATTTAACTCATCAAGGATAGGAAAATTTCTATTGACTATATAGCTAATTGTTTTAGGATCGGTAAATTCACCTGATTCATAAATAGCAACTGCTTCCCACAACCACCTAGGATTATTTCCAATACTATTGTTTACAGCCAATGAAACCGCATGACAAAATTCATGAAGGGCAATCTGTGATGTACTACTACCTCTATATAGTATTCTAATATCGTTAGCGCTGTAAACCCAACCACTTGCACCTGTATATCTTCTCCCAATTGCCTGCTCCATGTCATCTAAAAAATACGTTTCATTATTCCATAACCTAATAGTTACTTTATCCATTGAGGTTACTTCTAAATCACCAAGCACTTTTAAATAGTTTTCTTCAAGTTTGGTATTTATGGGATCAATTATACTTTGAGCTAATCCATCATAAAGCATATAATTAAAATGGTCTCCTTCAACGGTTACAATATCATTTCTGCTTCCTGCTGAATCTTTATTGCAACCAGATAAAAGATTAGATGTAAGAAATATTAATACAAGGAAACGCATTTTTATTGTTTGTATAGTTTTTAAAAATTTCAAACAAATTAATAATTTTGATATAGCCACTTTTACTTAATTTTCAAGTTTGAAATAAAATCAATAACTATTTTATTAAATTCATCAGGTTTTTCCATATTTACTAGGTGAGCAGATCCTTTTATAGTGATTTTATTCGAATTCTTAACATTCCTTAAAATTATATCGGATATCTCAAGAATATCTGACACATCCTTGTCGCCAACAATAACTAATGTAGGAACATCTATTTCCGATAATCGATTAACTGCTGGTGGATCAAGTTGGGTTTCATAAATACTATCCCTCATGTTAGTAAAGCATTGTGTGTACATCCGCTTCGCTTTATTACGAATTACAGAATCGATTTGATCTGGTGTTCTGTATGGTCCATCGGTCCATGATCTTTGGAAATATTCAACAGCTTCAGGTATTGATTCGGCTTTTTGCATCTTTGCTACATTCGAAAGAAAGAATTTATCTTTAAACTCATAACCAGATAGACCTGGTGATACCGGGATTAGCGCAATAACTTTTTCAGGATAAGCAATGGCAAAGTCAGTAGTTACATATCCTCCCATTGATAATCCTAAAATAACTGCCTTGGGTATATGGAGGTTATTCATCAGTAAGTTGAGATCCTCATAATGCGAGAATGTATCTGGTTTACTTATTGAAAGACCATGTTGCCGAGCATCATACCTTATAACCTTAAAATGCTTAGCAAACTCATTGAATTGACCATCCCACATACGCATATCAACATATCCTGCATGTATCAGAATTAAAGGAATTCCTTCACCTTGCATTTCATAGTGAATTTTACATTTTCCGATATCAATAAAACCTGATTTTGGTTTATTTTCCTTCTTGGTTTGATTGTTGCAGCTAATTGTTAAACTAATCAGCGAAATAGATACAATCAATAATGCGTACAGGTTATTTTTCATTGTTTTATTTAATAATATATTAATCCCTTACATATCTTACTGCGAATGCAATACCCGATGTTTTATCAATTGGGCTAACTTCTGATATAACATTTGGGGCATTATAGTAAATATAAACACAAAATGGATCTTGTGCGCTATTTGCAGTTCCCCAGTAAGATCCATGTTTACCTAAATCGTAATAAATACCGTCCCCACCACGAAAACCTCCTGCAACAGCTGTAAAACCGGAAGCATTTGTGGCACCTGTATTCGGACTATTCCAATGTGAGATACCAATTTCTTTTAGTTTACCACCCGCATTACTGTTACCACCTGATGCATTAATTAGTAATTCCCATTCCTCCTTGGTTGGAAGATGCCAACCTGATGGAGTAGCCTGAACTGCTGCTATCCAAGTATATAACCTACCATAAGATGTTGAATTGCTATTGTCATCATTATAAACGTATGCTTCTTGTATGTTTTGCCCCACAGCAGTTTTAATTGCTTTAAAGTTTTCGGCCATCCATATTTGGTTACCAATCTTTATTGTTTTATATGAATTTCCTTCAATATCTATTAAAGGTTCATCGTAGGTTACAACAATTGGGTTATTTGAATATTCATCTTTATTACAAGCCAAAGATGTCATCATGGCCATAGATACTATTGCTATGATACTAATTTGTATTTTCTGCATTTTATATAATGTATTACATTTTTAATAACTATACTATTTTTTATTCTTTTCCATCTCTTTATAATTAAACTCCCATATTACATTTAGTAGCTTCCATTCATTATTAATACGAGCGAGATGTAGATAATCGATGAATTTTGGACTTACACATTTAGCACTTGCAATATTTTTCCCAATCTCAACGATAACCGTTTTAATGTCGTTTTTACTAACCTTATTTTCTTTCAAAAGATTAGGGTTTTTTTTGTCCATTCTATCGTTTGCCGCTAAGCCCAGACAGGGAGTAAAAAATCGATTCCCTATCCAGCGTTAATGGTTATGCTAAGTTAGGAATTCCCTTCATATCTGCAAATCAAGCCCTGATTGGGTTTAGCGGTTGTTTTTTACTTTATTAAGATAGTTTTTCACACTATACTCAAATACTATTTGTTTGTCTATCTGAACTGCATGACCTGCAGAGTCAATAAGAACATAAGTATTATTAGGAAAAAAGTTTAAAATATTCTTCGCATCAGAAAATCCAACCAGAATATCCTGTTTAGCAGTAATAAATAATGTTGGTTTTTCGAAAATAGTGAATTCTTTGACAAGGCTCTTAGAAAATTTATACTTGTTCGGGTCATTCCTTATCTTGTCAATAAAGACTCTGTTCCCAATATTATATCCGCTCAATATGTCATCATTGAATCTTTTTACTGTAGTTGGATTCTGATGAACCAAAAATAGATCAAGCAACAGTTTCGTTTGTTGGTCAATGTATACATCGTTAATCGAGTCTTTTACATAAAATATTTTCTGCGGAACTTCTCGTTTTTCATATTCAGTTATAATTAACGGACAAATAAATATAGCTCCTTTTGTTTCTTTCTTTTTTTTGCTAATCAAACCCCTTGCCAAATAACCACCATAGGAATAACTCGCAATTATAAAATCTTCGTTTGGAATAACCTTTTCAATAAACATTGAAAGGAAAGTCACCATATCATCAGAATTTTTTATCCATTCATTCGCAGGTGTTTTTCCCATTCCAGGTAAATCAACGTAAATTCTTCTCCAACCATTTGGATGCTTTTTAAAAATTGGCTCAAACGAGTTTTTCATAACTCTATGATCCACACCCATTCCATGTATCATTAATATAGGAGTTCCACTGCCAACTATTTCATAATTTATATCGGATAATTTGAATGAATGCCCCTTGTCATTTTCTTGACAATGTGCTTTGCTAACGAATACAGTTAAGGTGTAGAAAATGATTAAAATACTATTCATCATTGATTTCATATTTTTAAATTTTAAATTCTTTACTTATAGAAATTTTCAATCATTATTCAAATGCACCTTTTCTATTTGACATTTTAGGGTCGACTCAAAATAACCGCTAACATCTCGGCAAAAGAGCTCTTGGCTATTTCAGTACCTTTGCCATCTCGTGAGGGCAATACCCCTCTTTTCGCTAGATCAGGATGCAAACTTTTTTCCATTCTTACAGCATCACCACTATACCATCCTTCGATGTAATTCAAAACAGATTGACGAATTGCAATAGAATCTTGTTTTGTCTGAGCTTTTACGACTATTTGCGTTTAACATATAATAATAAAAATACAAGCTAGTTTTTTCATAATTCTGATTTGTTTTAATTTTTGATTTTATTTATTAATCGCGATAGTAATTTTATTAATAATCAGATCAAGTGTTCTGTACCATTGGTCGTTTGCTATTGTCGATTGAACCCCGCTCCATTGATTTGTTGCAACAACTATTAAATCGAGGTTAGGCACAATTACAATAAATTGCCCTCCATATCCATTGGCAAAAACATAGCTCCCTTTCGAATTCTGCCCTGTCCACCAGCAATAACCATATCCCGATCCAAATGGCAGAACACCATTTGTTGAAATTTTAGTATTAATCGTTTGGTCAACATATTCGGAGGATACTATAGTTTTTCCATTGTATATTCCATGGTTTAGTATTAATCTACCAATCTTTATCATATCATGTGGTGTAATCTTTAACCCAGCGGCACCGTTATTAAAGCCTTGAGTATCGACTTGCCATTCAATTTCAGCAATATCTAACGGTTCAAATAAGTATTTCATTGCAAAATCATGGGTTGTCATTCCAGCTGCTTTAGCTATTATAACCGATAGAAGATGCAATGCTGCTGAATTATAGGTAAAATATTGACCCGGCTGATTGGCTAATGGTTTATCTAAAAGATATTGAACCTGATTTGATGAAAGAATCCAATCATTATAACCAGATACCGATGTTAACTCATTCCACTCAAATCCGCTGCTCATCGTAAGTAGATGACTTATCTTAATAGCAGATTTTTCAGCAGCGATGGTGTAATCTTGCGGATCAATAAATTCTCCTAAAGTTTGATCAATTGAGCTTAAGTATCCCTTATCTATTGCAATGCCAATAAGTATACCTGTAACACTTTTAGTAACAGAACGAGCATCGTGTCTTAAATCTGCACCACCCGTTCCATAATAAACCTCTTTGATAATTGAGTCCTTATGAAATACTACTAAACTTTTTAAATTTCCAATTTGCTTAGTTGAAGAAAAAGCCTCTTCTAGTTTTTTTGTATCAACTGATGGTTCTGGTGAATGATCTTTTTTACAGGAGTAAATGCAACCACCGAGCATTAAAAGAATTATCGCAATTTTAGCTCTCATACTTATTGGCTTTCAATTATATAATATATTTTAATCTTTAATACAACGTA
>JAYTVX010000386.1:0-11003 GCA_043743775.1 Bacteroidales bacterium
CTCGATGTTAAGCACTACGCCCCTTTTAATCCCAGTTGAGGGGGTTTTACTTTGTGATACAATTTGGAACTTGCCATTGGGATTCTTTTTACCGATCAGGGCTACAATTTTGGTTGTACCTAGATCGATTGCAGCAACGTATTCATTCATCTTTGCCATAGTATTATCGTTTTGTACAAATTATCTGTTTCGAATATTTTAAGTTAATCATCTTATATTTATTCCAACCCTCTGCAGGCAGGGCTTTTTCGTAAAACATCTTGAGCTTCTCGAGCTTCTTCTCATAATCATCCAAGCTACCAAGCAGGATAACCTGCGAACCAACCCGAGGAATAATCTCAACATCATTAGGACTATCGACGTAAATCTGAGCGATTTGGGCATTCCAAAAATCATGATCATTCACGTATTGGGCAAAATTATAAATCTTTCGGAGTAACGGTTCCCGTTTGTATACGCTTGTATCCCATTGCATCACATCCTGATTGGCTTTCAAAGGAAAATGCTCCGAAATTTTGCCATTCACAACCAGCACATGAGCCGCAAATCTATCGGAGAGCGGGAGAATTAGCCCCTGTTCATCGATATAGTAACTCTGGTTACTATGGTTAAAAATCCTAACCAAAGGGCGTCGTTGCTTAACCTTAATGGAAAGAACTCCATCCGATGTTTTGTAGATTTGAACATCCCGAACCGACATCATGGTTGAAATCCTATTCTCCAAATCGAATGTATTAATCGATCTTAACGTTTTGCCAATGGGTGTTTTACCCTTTACGTCTACAATCCGCTTAATATCCTTGCTAGTGATAAAGGAATTCTCTGAGCTATCGACCACTTTAACATTGATCTGCCTGCACACCAATTCACGATTACGCTTGGTAGCAAACCACAGGCCTATAACCAAATAGGTTATAAGTGTCAACCATTTAAGCGCTTTCAGTGCATTGCGTTTCCAACTCATTACAGCATCCTATCAGTTAAAATATTTACAATTTCGGGGACTAGTCGGTCGATATCGCCAGCACCCATGCTTATTAGTATATCAATATTATCCTTTTTAATTGCTTCAAGTACCCCTTCCTTGCTACATAGCCTTTTGTTTGGGCACTCCATCAGATTTAAAATTGATGCTGATGTCACACCTAGAATTGGCTCCTCGCGAGCAGGATAAATATCGAGCAGCAGCACCTCATCGAGTAGATCGAGACTTTGTGCAAATTCCCCTGTAAAATCGCGGGTTCGGCTAAAGAGATGTGGTTGAAATATTCCCGTCACCTTTCTTCCCTTGAATAGATCTTTTACGGATGTTATTGCCGCACGCAGCTCCTCGGGATGATGCGCATAATCATCGATGTAAACGACTTTCGTACCACGATACTGAACGTCAAATCGCCTTACCACCCCGCTGAAGGAGCTTAATCCTTGTCTTAGCTCTTCATCGGTAACTCCTTGTTGTAGCGCCGCAGCTGATGCTGCAACGGCATTTTCAACATTATATAGTCCGGGGACTCCCAACCTTAGATCATTGATTGCCCCATTCGGGGTAATCAGATTGAAATGGTAGAATCCATCCTTGATCTCAATATTCGTTAGATAGTAATCGGCCTTTTCCCTTAAGCTGTACGTAAGAACTTTTATGCTTACGCTCAGTAATGGGGTAAGACCAATCCCATGCTTTATTATTAAAGTACCATTATGCTTAATTTGACTTGCAAAGGCTTCGTATGCATCAAGTACCTCACCGTAGTCCCCGTAGATATCCAGATGATCGGCATCGACTGAGGTTAAAATTGCCAGCTCGGGATAGAGGCTTAGGAAACTTCTATCAAACTCATCGGCCTCAACAACAAGTAAATCGGTACTTCGATCACTGATAACCAGATTACTCTTAAAGTCCTTGGATATTCCACCCAGGAATGCATCGCATCCAATAGCCGATTTGCATAACAAATGCGCCAATAGGGTTGATGTGGTTGTCTTTCCATGGGTTCCAGCAACAGCAAGGGTTTTCTTTACACCTGCAATAACTCCAAGTGCCTGAGCCCTTTTTACAACGGTATAGCTATTTTCAATGAAATAGTTCAATTCGCTATGGTTCTGAGGAACTGCAGGGGTGTAAACCACCAAAGTCCCCACCTTATTACTACGGAATTCCCGTGAGATAAGATTTACATCATCGGTATAATGAATATCAATTCCCTCCTGCTCAAGTTCAAGGGTTAGCCCAGTTTGAGTTCTATCGTACCCGCAAACAAGCTTTCCCTGCTTGGAGAAATACCGAGCCAAGGCGCTCATTCCTATGCCGCCAATTCCAACGAAGTAAACTCTCTCAACTGTTTTGTAATCGATACTCATAGATCTTCCTCTTTTTGTTGGAATGTTGGAATGATGGAAGAGTTGATATACAATGATCCTCCAATATTGAAGAAACTATATTGTTTAACAACTTTCTATTGATAAAATCATCCATTCCAATTGATTTAAAAAGTATCATTCCAGTCTCCTTCTTTCATTTTCTTTTGTAATGATTTAATTAGCATTATCAATTCGTTCTCTGTTTTATAATGCAATTCATCGATTTGATCGTAATCTTCTTTACTAATCTGATTAGCCTTATAAAAACTAGCTAAACATGAATGAAATTCACCACTAGAACCTAATGCTATATTTAAAAAATTCAAATATTCTTTTACACTTCGCCTTGAATAACCCTCCGCTATATTTCTGCTTATACTATGGGAAGAATCAATGCAATTGGCTGCTGTTTTCTTAAGTTCAAATGGAAATACTGATAGCACTTTACAGGATAGAAAATAAAGGTCAACCGCATCGTTCCATACGCGTAATTGCTTAAACCCTCTATTGATATTCTTCCTTTCCATTATAAATATTACCTACTTTTCATTTCCAACATTCCATCATTCCATCATTCCTTTTTCTTCGCCAGCTCCAGCACTCTCTCAGCAATCACCCTCGCTGCATGAGGTAGCGCCATCCTTTTAATATTCTTCGAAAGTTCAGCGCACTTCTCCTCGTTCTTAAGCAGCTCAACAGCCATTATCACCAGCTCCTTGGGGGCACTTAAATCGTCAATCATAATTGCTGCACCCTTTTCAACCAATGCTTTTGCATTCATAGTTTGATGATCCTCTGCCACATTAGGCGAAGGGATCAGGATAACAGGTTTACCAATCAGGCAAAGCTCCGATATTGTTCCAGCACCTGCTCTTGAGATAATCGAATCGGCAATGGAGTACGCCAAATCCATACGGCTAATAAAATCGTAAAGCCTTACATTCTTTGAATTGTATTCCTCCAACTCCTGCTGTATTGACGAGTAATAAATCATACCAGTTTGCCATATCAGAGTGATATCCTCAAGTTCAACGATTTCTCGCATATAGCCCATCAAGCTTTTGTTGATGGTCTTTGCACCAAGGCTACCACCTAAAACGAGTATTACCTTCTGCCCTTGTGGGATATTAAAATATTTTAATGCTTCCTCCCTTTTACTCTCTAGATTCACCAAATCCTGACGTACAGGATTTCCTGTCATTAATATCTTCTCAGCGGGGAAATACTCCTCCATCCCCTCATAGGCAACACAAATCAATTTGGCCTTTTTGGCCAGCAATCTGTTAGTCACCCCTGCATACGAATTCTGTTCCTGGATTAGCGTTGGAACGCCTTTTCGCTGAGCAACTTTAAGCATTGGTCCGCTAGCATATCCGCCAACCCCAACAACTGCATCGGGATTAAAATCATTGAGCACCTTCTTGGCCCGTATCATACTCCGATAAAGCTTTATGAAGAATGTAAAACTCTTAACCGATAGTTTACGCTGGAAGCCAGCAACGGGTAACCCAACGATATTATAGCCAGCGTTGGGAACCTTCTCCATCTCCATCTTTCCTTCAGCCCCAACAAAGAGAATCTCTACATCAGGTTGAAGCTCCTTCAGTGCATTGGCAATGGATATTGCAGGGAAGATATGCCCCCCAGTTCCCCCACCGCTAACAATTATTTTAAACCTCTTCTTCTCCATCGAATAATTCGGTTTTACCTTGAGTTCGACTTATACTTAATATGATACCAAATGCTGCACTAGTAAAAAACAGTGATGTTCCACCCATACTCACCAGAGGTAATGGTTGCCCCGTTACAGGGATTAGATTCACTGCAACGCACATATTCACCATGGCTTGCAGAACGAGTAGTAATGCAAGCCCAATGGCTAGAAATGCCGGGAACGTTCGATTGGCTTTTTTGACTATCACCCCTGCCCTAAAAAGGATTATTAGATACATGAGCAACACTCCTACCCCGCCAATTAATCCATACTCCTCGACGATTATGGCAAAGATAAAATCGGAGTAAGGGTGAGGTAAAAAGTTCCTTTGGGTGCTATTCCCCGGACCTTTGCCAATAATTCCTCCCGTTGCAATGGCAATTTTCGATTGATTAACCTGAAAGTTTCCATCCCCATCATCGTTTGAGAAGTTCTCAATCCGATTCTTCCAGGTTTGAATACGGTTAACCGTTTTAAACTGCAAAGCTATTGCTATAAAGACAACCAGTAAGACAACCGCTAATCCGGTGAAACCAAAAAGATGTTTCAAGCTGATACGCCCGATAAGCATCAATAACCAGCAGGTTAAACCAAGCATTAGGGCGGTAGAGAAGTTGGCTGGGAGAATTAGCAGGCAGATTATTGCAACTGGTGCAACTATAGGAATGAATGCTTTTTTAAAATCTTTTATCTCTTTCTGTCGTTGCGATAGTATATTGGCGACGTACATCACCAGAGCCATTTTTGCAATATCCGATGTTTGAATGGTAACGCCCAACCCGGGAACCGCTAACCATCGGGATGCCGAATTTAAGCTGGCACCAAATACTAGAGTAATCAGCAACAAAGGTATGGAAACAAGAAGTAATCCCATAGATATCGAAGGGTATACCCTACTGTTAATCATGTGTACAATGAACACAATGGCTAACCCAACAGCAATGAAAATAAACTGTTTTAGAAAGTAGTATGCAGTATTTCCTCCTTGAAACTTATAGGCCAACGAACCCGTTGAGCTATAAATCGCCAAGAGCGATATGATTGATAGAAACATTACTATCAACCATATGATCTTATCCCCCTTAAAATACTTCCCAAATAGAGTTTCCATCTAAAACAGTTACAGGTTACGTTAACTTTATCACTTATTTACTTGTCAACTTTTCAACTTAATTATCACATTCCCCCTTGACCCCTAACCCCTGAAGGGGCATCCCCGCGCGCCGACTTCCCCTTTAGGGGATTGAGGGGTGAGGGCGGGTCAATTAAAGTTCCCTTACCGCCTCTTTAAACTTCCTTCCCCGATCCTCATAGTTCTCGAATAGGTCAAAACTTGCACATGCAGGCGATAGCAATACTGTATCCCCAGGGCTAGCCAGCTTATAGCATTGCTGAACGGCTTCAGAGGCAGAATGAGTATCGATTATTACAGGCACAATATCCCCAAAGGCAGCATGAATCTTCGAATTATCGATACCCAAGCAGACAATTGCTTTTACCTTTTCTTTCACCAATTCTAAAAGCGATGCGTAATCATTCCCTTTATCAATTCCACCTACAATCCAAACAACCGGTGTTTCCATGCTCTCAAGCGCATACCAGGTTGAGTTGATGTTAGTCGCCTTTGAATCGTTGATATACTGTACCCCGCGGACCTTGATAATCGACTCGAGGCGATGCTCAACTCCCTGAAAATCGGAAAGACTCTCGCGGATAATATCCTTTCGGATCTTAAGCACATGCCCTGCAAGTCCTGCTGCCATGGAGTTATAGATATTATGCTTCCCCTTAAGCGACAGCTCATGGATGGACATTACAAATTCGCTGTTATCGTAGTTTAGATAGATATTATCGTTCTCAACCCAAGCCGCTTGGTTGATCTTGATCTTCTGCGAGAATGGTAGCTGCTGAGCTCTAAGCACAATTCGTTTAAGCTGTTCAACGGTAACATCATCATCGGAGCAAAAGATAAAACAATCGTCCTCGGCAAGGTTTCGGGTGATCCTAAACTTCGACTCAACGTAGTTCTGCATTTTATAATCGTACCGATCAAGATGATCGGGTGTAATATTTAGTAGAATGGCGATATCAGCCTTGAACTCATACATATTATCGAGCTGGAAGCTGCTCAGCTCAATTACGTAGTAATCGAACTCGTTCTCCGCAACCTGCAACGCAAAGCTATCCCCAATGTTACCGGCTAGGCCTACATTCAAACCGGCCTTCTGCATCATATGATAAATAAGCGATGTAGTAGTGGTTTTCCCGTTGCTACCGGTTATACAAACCTTTTTTGCCTTGGTGTATCGACTCCCAAACTCAATCTCGGAGATAATTGGAATTCCTGCCTCCCTAATCTTATAGATGATTGGGGCCTTATCGGGAATACCGGGGCTTTTGATAATCTCATCAGCATTGAGAATTAGCTCCTCAGTGTGTTTGCTCTCCTCCCATTGGATTTGATACTTGTTGAGCAGCTCCTTGTATTGGGGCTTGATAGGTCCGAAATCGGATAGATAAACATCAAAACCTTTCTTGTGAGCCAGCACTGCTGCACCTGCTCCACTTTCCCCACCTCCAAGAATTACAATTCTCTTCATCTCTTTTGGTTTGTTTGTTTTAGCGAATCTTAAGCGTTACAACAGTGATTACTGCTAATAGAATGGCCACAATCCAAAATCGGGTAACGATCTTGGGCTCGGGATATCCCATTTTTTGATAATGATGATGCAAGGGTGCCATCAGGAAGATCCTTCGGCCCTCGCCATATTTCTTCCTGGTATGCTTGAAATAGCTCACCTGCATAACCACCGAAAGATTTTCAACAAAGAAAATCCCGCAAAGAATTGGAATCAAAAGCTCCTTACGGATAAGAATTGCAAATACAGCGATGATACCTCCAATGGCCAAACTTCCAGTATCGCCCATGAAAACTTGAGCAGGGTAGCTATTGTACCATAGGAAACCTACTGCAGCGCCAATGAATGCGCTCATAAATACTACAAGTTCACCTGTAGCTGGTATATACATTATATTCAGATACTCTGCATAGATTACGTTACCCCCCAAGTACGCAAATATCCCGAGGGTTGAGGCAATAATTGCCGACACCCCCGTGGCTAATCCATCCATCCCATCGGTTAGGTTTGCACCATTTGAGACAGCAGTAACTATAAGGATCACCGCAGCAATAAATACTAACCAAGTAATAACTTTGCCCAAAGAACCATTGAATGGAACTAGACTTTTATAATCGAACTCGTTGTTTTTAAAGAATGGAATAGTTGTCTTGGTTGTCTTCTCCTTTGGTCCGAGGATTACCTGCTTTCTCATAGAGTTTTCCTTCCCTATTACGATCTCGGTTCCCATTTTGGGGTTATGTTTTACCACCCTTTCGCGAATCACGATGCTTGGGCTCATGTACATTGCAAGGCCAACAATTAGACCTAACGAGATTTGCCCAAGAATCTTAAAACGGCCCGATAGCCCCTCCTTGTTCTTCTTAAATACCTTGATGTAATCATCGGCAAAACCCACAGCGCCTAACCAGACAGTTGTAAACAGCATTATGATTACATAGATGTTGATTAGATCCCCAAAAAGTAATACGGGGAATATAGTTGCTGCCAGAATGATGATCCCTCCCATTGTGGGAGTTCCCTTCTTCTGCATCTGTCCTTCAAGCCCTAAATCACGAATCTCCTCCCCAATCTGCAGTTTTTGCAAGTAACGTATTATACGCTTACCAACCAGTAGCGAAAGAGCAAGCGATGTAATAAATGCCATTGCCGACCGAAACGAGATGTATTGGTACATCCCTGCCCCCGGAAAGGCAATCATGTCGAGATATTGGAATAAGAAGTATAGCATTTTATAAAGTATTAAATATTTCTTGAATCACCTCTTTATCGTCAAAATGATGCTTAATGCCTTTGATCTCTTGATAGTTCTCGTGACCCTTGCCCGCCACCAAAATAATATCGCCTGAATTAGCAAGCATGTATGCGGTTCGAATTGCCTCACGACGATCGACAATGGTTAACACCTTACCAACCATCGAGGGTTCGATACCTACCTTCATATCCTTTAGGATCTCCTCGGGCTCTTCGAACCTTGGATTATCCGATGTAAGCACAACCATTCCGCTGCCTTCCACCGCAACCTTAGCCATTACAGGCCTTTTGGTTTTATCGCGATTTCCACCGGCACCAACAACAGAGATCAACTTGTTCTCCGGTTTCTTTATCTCATTAATCGTATCAATCACATTCTGGAGCGCATCGGGGGTGTGCGCATAATCAACAATGATATTAATCCCCTTGGGCGATTTCAGGTGCTCAAACCTTCCCGAAACTGCGGTCATGCTGCTCAACTCGGTTAAAACGATATCCCGCTCAACGCCCAGTAATCGTGCAGCTGCGTATATGGCCAGAATATTGTAGGCGTTAAAGCCTCCAACTAATCTTGTCCAAACCTCAATGGAATCAAGATTCAGCAGCATTCCATCGAAATGGTTCTCAATCACCTTGCACTTATAGTTGGCCATACTCCGCAGGGAGTAGGTATTAACCTTCGCCTCGGTATTCTGAACCATTACCCGACCATTACGATCATCGACATTGATAAGGGCGAAGGCATCCTTTGGCAGTAAATCGAAAAATCTCTTCTTCGCCTTCAGGTATTCCTCAAAGGTTTTGTGGTAATCGAGGTGATCGTGGGTGATATTCGAGAAGATTGCCCCAGTAAACTTTAGCCCCGCAATCCGGTTCTGAACAATGGCGTGTGAGCTGACCTCGATGAAGCAATGGGTACACTCCGCTTCAACCATCTGCGCAAGCAGCTTATTCAGCTGAATTGCATCGGGAGTGGTATGCGTAGCAGGAATCTCCTCATCGCCGATGTAGTTTACAACGGTCGACAGTAACCCCGACTTAAACCCTAGCTTATTGAACAGCCGATATAAAAGGGTTACAGTAGTTGTCTTCCCATTGGTTCCGGTGATTCCAACGAGCTTTATTTTTTGTGATGGATTATCGTAGAATGATGTAGCCATGAGACCGAGTACCTCGGTGGTGTCCTTCACCTGAACAAAGGTTACCCCATCGACTCTGGTTTCGGGCAAAGCTTCACAAACAATGGCTGATGCACCCTGTTCAATGGCTTTATCGATATACCCATGTCCATCGGCCTGAGTTCCCCTAACGGCAATAAAGCATGAACCCTTCTTAACCTGACGTGAGTCGAAGGTGATGTCGTTCACAACCACATTGAGGTTTCCAATAACCTCCAATGCATCTTTCCCCGATAGTATTTGTCCTAGCTTTTTCATTTAGCCCATGCTCATTTCAAGTAAAATACTCTGCCCGTGCCCCGCTCTGGTTCCTGCGCTGATCGACTGGCTCTTAACTGTTCCTTTACCCTTTACAGTTACCCTTAATCCTGCATTCTCGAGTAGGAAAAGGGCATCCTTCATGCACATCCCCTTAACATCAGGGACTAAGTTTTTAATCATGTTCTTATCGCTCATCTCAACCTCATCATCGGTTCTAATCACCGAAACCCAGTTGGATTTTTTAGAGAGATCCTTAACCGGAATATCCAGCTCGTCCAGAACCTCCTCGATTTGCTTCTTAAAACCGCCTTTGGACGATGGCATATCGGTCAGTTCAGCATTCGACTTTACCGTTGGGAACCACTCGCTACTGGTAGCGAATACCTTATCGGATATCTCCTTGAAGATTGGCCCAGCAACTACGTTTCCGTAATAAACGCTCCTCGATGGAGAGTTCACCACCACAATGCAGGAGTACTTTGGATCATCGGCAGGGAAATAGCCGACAAACGAGGCTCTATAGCTAACCTGTCCACCGCTTTTATATCCACGTTTTCCCCGAGCGATTTGAGCCGTGCCTGTTTTTCCGGCAATTTTATATCTATTATTTTTAAGGTTAGTAGCCGTGCCCTCCTCAACAACCCCCTCGAGGACTTCGCGCACTTTCTTTAGGGTCGAACCTGAGCAGATCGATGAGCAGATCACATCGGGGGTAAAGGTTTGTATGGTCTCGCCATGCTTTAGCAATGCCTTAATAAAATGGGGTTTCACCATCGTGCCTTCGTTGGCAATGGCATTGTAAAAAGTTAATAGCTGTAATGGGGTTATCTTAACCTCATAGCCAATGCTCATCATGGGCAGCGATAGCCCCGACCAATATTTATCGTGCGGATACTTTATATAGGGAGCAACCTCACCCTGAATCTCAAGGTTAAGCGGCATATTCATCTTCATCTTATAAATTCTATCGATAAACGCCTCCTCTTTACCGGTATAGTACTTCATTACAAGCTTCGCCACACCAATATTCGACGATAACTCAAAAACCTTCTTGGCAGTGATATTTCCATGGCCATTTTCGTCGGCATCCGATAGGATTATATTATGAATGGCCATTTTACCGTTGCCGGTATTCACCATATCATCGAGCTTGATGTAGCCATCCTCGAGAAGAGCGATAAGCGATGCGATTTTAAATGTTGATCCGGGCTCAGCGCTCTCACCAATGGCATAGTTGAAGGCCTCGGAGTAGACCCCATCCTCATCGCGCTTAAGGTTTGCAATGGCTTTAATCTCGCCGGTTTTAACCTCCATAAGGATTACGGTACCCCAACCAGCACCATGCTTTTCGAGCTGTTTATGCAATGCGTTTTCGGCTAAATCCTGTAGGTCGACATCCAGAGTTGTGATTACATCCAAGCCATCCTCAGGATCAACCTGATTGGGGCTATTTACATCAACCCATGTATTCCCGGGTACACGTTGCAGAAGGCTAATCCCAGTCCTCCCCTTTAGCGCATAGTTAAATGCCCCCTCGATACCCACTGCAACTCCGCCATCGTTAACATTCCCAATTGTTCGTGCGGCTAGGGTTTGATG
>JAYTVX010000387.1:0-1697 GCA_043743775.1 Bacteroidales bacterium
TTTTACGATCTGTTCATCGCCTTGGGTTGCTGCATATTCTAAAACCTCGAAGCTATAGGATATTTTATTCTGACTATACTCATCAATTGCAGATGCTTTATACAAAACATTTAGGTCGTTACCCTTTGAAATATATTCGGAGACAAACTTAATATCCCCATTCCGAATTGCTTTAAATATCTTGCTCTGAGCGAAACCTAAATATCCCGATAGAACAATAATTAAAAAAAAGATTAACTTTTTCATAACCTAAATATTTTAAATTTGATACATTCTCAAAGTTGTCTCAGTATGCATGATAAACAAAATGGAATTATTAGTATATTTTGAGAATCACAAGTTAATGAATTTTATCGACGTAAGTTATTCGAATAAAGAATCAAAAGGGTGATAAAAAATAATCGATTTACTATCCTTTTATCATTTTTGGAATAAATCTTTTCTCATTCTCCGAAAAAGAATCCATTCTTTTAAGATCCGTTTAAATCAGTGAGACTATAATTTTGTTTCACAAAATTATTTTGTCGAACTTATCCCGAGCGAAGCCGAGGGATCTCTAAGGATATATTCCCCGCCGCTTGCAGCGATAAGAAAATAATTTCCGTTTAGATACCTCGACCGCTTGCGGCGAGGTAGTTCATTTTGCACTTTAATCAACAAAATACACTTACCTTTTGTTAACTATAAAACTTAAAAACTAAGTATTATGTCAACTGCATTAATGATTATTGGTATTTTGATACTGTTTTTCCTGATTTACTCGTTCTACACCATTCGTAAAATAAAAAACTTGAAAGATGTTCCTGAGAGTAAAAAAATAGTGACCCTAACTAAAACAAACTTTGATCATCAAACAAAAAATGGAATTGTATTAGTCGACTTTTGGGCATCATGGTGTATGCCATGTAAAATGTTAGCACCTGTCATAAATGAAGTTGCCGAAGAGGTTGATGGTACTGCTAAAATTGGTAAACTAAACATTGAGGAGCAAAAAGAATTAGCCTCAAGATTTTCAGTTAGAAGTATTCCAACCCTGATTCTCTTTAAAAAAGGGAAAGAAGTAAAACGCTTTGTGGGTGTTAAAACTAAAGGTTTTTACCTAAAACAGATTCAGGAGATTCAATAAATTACATCATAAGTCATTTCAATACAACAAATGTAAAAGCCATGAATTCAAATACGTTAATTATTGAACAGCAAAGCCCTTTTGATGTTCCAACAACAGTTGAATTGCTTATTAAAGCAGCAACAGCAAAGGAATGGCAAAACCCTGCAACGCATAACCTTCAGCAATCACTAGCTAAAGCAAGCAAAACAGTTAATCCAGTTCAAGTAATTGAGCTGTGTAAGCCAAAATATTCAGGGGTAGTACTAGAGAAAAACCACGAACGAATTGCATCGATTATGATGCCATGTCGTATCTCGGTATACCAAAAGGAGGATGGGAAAGCGTATATCGCGTTACTAAATATCTCTGCTATGGCAGCGAGTATGCCTTCAACTATTATTGAGCCGATGAATCTTGCTGCCGATGAATTGTTAGAAATTGTAAAATCGGTAATCGAATAATTTTATTAACACCAAAATATCAAAAAAAGAAACCTATCAGATTCTTTATCCGATAGGTTTATCCTTAATTTATTCAATCAAATGTTATCTACTCGTACTTTAACGATATTACGGGATTTTGTCGTGAA
>JAYTVX010000388.1:0-8376 GCA_043743775.1 Bacteroidales bacterium
TTTCGAATTTTCCTACCAGCTAAAAAACGATCTGAAAATAACCCCGTGCCGATAGTAGAAAAGGCTAGGATCATAACCCAAATCTGATGGATGTTTGGCTGCACCCGAGAAATTTACAACCATTGCACCCGAGAACTCATACCCGATACCGATAATAAACCTTGCTTTTCCGATATCAGTACTCCACTTCGGACCCACTGATATCTGATAATCGACTATGGCTGTAAATAGATCTCCGCCTACCGATTTTCGTCCCGGATTTACCTCCTCGGCCTTTTTCATGGACTCATCGGTTAAATAGCTCATCCCTAAACCAATCTTATCCTGAGTTGCAGCAAAAATTCCAAAGCCCGGCTTACTGCTAATCAACCCTTTTTTGGTAATCGCCTCAGATTGCATTAGGTCAAAACCAAATAGGAATGAATAGGCTTTTATGGAGAATTCTCGTTCAAAAACGGGTACGCCATACTCCTGATGGGCCTGATCGGTTTCCGTAATCAGCGTATTCACCTGAATGGGTACTTTTAATGAGGTATAGCCTATTCCAATATATGTTCCTTTCATTTTCGCCTTACCCAAGCTCAGCAGCAGATCAATGTTGGCATAGCGATAGCTAAAAGGGAATTTCGACGTATAGTTCGGAATTAGGTTGCCGGTCCAATTTGCTGTTCCCGATATCTTACCCGTTTGAATTCGTAGATATGTTCTCTTAAATCCAAAGTATCCGGAAAATTTAGAGAATTTACCGATTAGATTATCCTCGAACTGTACATTCACACCGAGTTTAAAGGGTAGTTTTCTTCCTGAAATAGAACCCTCCCATGTGGTCATGGAGGTGGCGTCGAAATTGTACTTTAAAAGTTGTTTCTGAGCAATAATGCTTGAGACCCCCCAAGTATTGCTTGGCACCCAAGAAACACCTATGATAAAAGGAGCATACTCCTGTTTTTCAGCGCTATTATCCTGAGCATTTAAATCAATTATAAAGAACAGTAAGATGATTAAGGAGAAAATCGATTTCTTCATAATAAGCTATTTTGCTTCAAATGTATAAAATTGAAATCAAAATCAATTGCTTTAGCGTTTCGCTTTGCGAATAAACAGAACCTGCCTATAATTGAAATCCCCAATCCAAAATAATAATCCACGCAAAACTCGCAAAGCATTGATCTAATTGATTAATATTTGCGAGTTTTGTGTGAAACTTATTTTAACTTTCAAGACAGCTTCTACCTTCCGATTCTAAATAGCAATGCAGACTTAAAGTTATTCTTACCTCCCCTATCCCTCCTTGAAAAGGAGGGGATTCGCTACGCTGATTTTCAATTCTCCCCTTGAAAAGGGGAGACAAATAGGGGTTCTTTTCTTAACTCAACGACATTGAATAGTAATATTAGAAATTCGAGCCCTTCTCCTCGAAGTAGGCCTGAGGGTGGTTGCATACCGGACAGTTATTCATTGCTTTTTTACCCTTATGCACATGACCGCATTTACGGCAAACCCATTCAATCTCCTCCTCGCGCTCAAATACTTGACCTGATTCAACTCGTGCTAATAGCTTCTTATACCGCTCTTCATGCTCCTTTTCAATCTTCGCGATGAGTTTGAAAGCAGTTGCAACCTTTTTAAACCCTTCCTGTTCAGCTATCTCGGCAAAGTGAGGGTATAAATCAATCCACTCCTCGTGCTCTCCCATGGCTGAAGCCTTTAGATTCTCAGCAGTTGTCCCGATTGAACCTGCAGGATAGGTAGCAGTAATCTCAACAGGACCACCCTCAAGGAATTTAAAGAATTGCTTTGCATGTGTTTCTTCCTGCATGGCAGTAATCATAAACAGCTCTGCAATTTGCTCATAACCTTCTTCTTTGGCTTTCTTCGAAAAGAACGTGTATCGGTTTTTTGCTTGCGATTCGCCAGCAAATGCTTTAAGAAGGTTTTTTTCGGTTTGAGTACCCTTTATACTTTTATCCATGGCGTTATTGTTAGGTAATAATTGAATCAAAAATAGTAAAAAGTTAAGCGATAAAAAATAGTCGTCTTATTCAATCGCATTGTGAACTCATAGAGATTCGAATACGTTTGGGAAGGAGCTAATTAATCTCACTTTGATCTCACATTTTTACAAAAAATCAAAAAGGGTTTTTGCTGTTTCAGGTATCTTAAATACATCTGCGTTCATCCTTAATTACAAATAAATTGATTCTATGAAAAATTTAAAATCTTCAATTTACCCATTATTAATACTTATAATTTCCGGATGCGACATTACTCAAAAATCTAATCGCCCCAGTTTAGGAGGAGATTATATTGGACAATCATTAAATGGTTGTACCGCAGAAGTATTTGCACCAGGAATTGTATCTACTGGAACATATGAAAGAGATTTTACAATTTCTCCGGATGGGAATGAAATTTACTATTCAATTTTCATGGGCGATTGGAACACAATCATGATCGTTAAAAGGATTAGCGGGATATGGCAAGAACCTGTTGTTGCGCCATTCGCTAGGGATACTTCGTATTTCTTTGCCGAACCGGCACTTTCAATTGATGGCAATAAAATATTTTTTATTTCCACTAAGCCACGTGAGAATGAGGTGACAAGAGGTGGCTGGTCGAACCAAAACATTTGGTTTATTGAAAGAAAAGCAGATGGGAATTGGGGTGAATCAAAACCTTTACCTGAAAATATCAATGCTTTTGAGGAGTTCTATCCATCGATTAATAGTGAAGGGACTCTTTATTTTTGCCGTACTGATTCAAAGACAAAAGTATCTCAAATTCTCCGATCGAAACTTGTAGATGGAAAATACCAAGATCCTACTGTCCTCCCTGCTCCCATTAACGAAAAGGGTACAATTTTCAATGCCTGTATTGCCCCTGATGATAGCTATTTGATTGGATGCGTTACAGGGCGAGACTCTAGCAATATGAAAAGTGCAACGTATATGCTATTCTTTCATAATGCTGATGATACATGGTCGAAAGGGATTGACCTTGTCAAAGAGCTAAATCTACCTTGCCCCAACTCCATTAGTATATCCATCTCGTGGGATGGTAAATATCTATTCTTTGCATCAACCAAAAAAACAATAACATTCAAGAATATTCAACCTGATTGGGCGTTAAACTCAATTACAAAAAGAAGATTAGTTCCAGGTAACGGAAACTCCGATATTTACTGGATGAAAATTGAAGATGGATTTAAAAATCTTCGAAAAATTCAATAGGTTTATTGCTATTATTTCTTTTATTTTGATTTGGAATTCTTTATAAGAATAGCTCCATATCATATTTTACTAGTTCAATTACCATGAAACGTCTACTCCCTTTTATAGTTACGATTTTTCTTACTACGGGCTGTTCAAACAATCATTTTGAGCAGAACAAGAAAGCAATTATCACCGTAATGGATAATCAAGCCAAATGCTGGAGCAATGGCGATATTGATGGATTTATGGAGGGTTACTGGAAATCTGATAGCCTTAGGTTCTTAGGCCGACGAGGGCTTACCAAAGGTTGGCAAACGACCCTTGATAACTACAAAAAATCATATCCCGATAAGAAAGCCATGGGAGTTCTTAAATTCAACTATATCTCTTTTGAGGCATTGAATGAAAAGAATATGTTCGTTGTTGGCAAATGGGCATTAGAGAGAGAGAAAGACACTCTTAGTGGTTACTACTCATTACTCTGGAAGGAAATTGATGGTCGATGGAAATTAATTTTTGACCATACAAACTAATCCATGGTTTTCTTCTTAAAAAGAAAAGGGTTTACACCAAAAAAACAACTTCAAATTAAGGGATAACAATGACAGAATCTTTATTGAAAGTATCATCTTTTAGGAAGAAGAAATAGTACTTACCAGCTGGTCGAAGAGTCTTGCTTATAACGGTATCTTTTAGAACTACTATTTCACTACAGAACTCCCCATTAATATTTTCATATAATGCATATGCATAAACTTTGTAATTATAATCATCGAGTTTACCAATAATAAACCGGAGATTATGAGTACACGCATTATTAATAGTGGATTTTAAAGTTATGTCGAATGGGGTAGATGCATGTACCGTATCCGGTAAATTCCAATCCGTTAAATTTAAAACAACATCAGATCTTATAGAACTACCACCCTCAACTTTACATTGCGTAAATGTATAAGCAACAAAAAACAAAATGCTCAAATGAATAGCTAAACGTTTCATAATATTATTATTTTTGAAAGACTTTAAGTATAGCCTTTGACTTATAACTCAATTTTATTACTTGTAAATATAATACTTTTTCATTGTTGTCAACATAAGGCACCTTTCGACTTTTTGAGAATTATCTTCTATAGTCCTTTCCCATCTATTGTATCCATGAATATATCAAAATAACTACTTCAGCAATAAAGACTCTTCATTTACACGAACATAATATTTCAGCTATTTTCATTAAGTAATGATAATTTAGGTAACATAATCCACATTTTACTTATTATATCAAAGCTATTCCGTAAGACATTGGGATTGAAAATTTATGCCGATTGATGAAGGGTTGAATTCTTTTAATCGAGACCTCTCCCATTACCCTTACCTTCTGATAGAGTTCCTCGTAATCACTAAATATTTGTTTGGTATTATACTTTTCAACCTTATGGATGGGGAAAGATTTAATGGCCTTCCAGCTAACCTCAACCTTCTCCTTCTCATCAACATAAAATGCCCATTCTGATGCTGGAGAATGGTCAATAATAACTACATCAACCCCAAGTGTTTTAGCATGATTAATGGCTTTCATTGGATCAATCATTTCGTGTAAACAAAACTCAAAAAGAACAACATCCCCTTTTAAAGTAAAATCGAAGAAGTCGCAGTTAAACACCTCGAAACTATCTGATAGTTTATTTCTAAGAAGGTTGTCCTCAAGTTTCCGAATTGCAGTCAGATCGTTATCGACAGCATATACCTTTTTAGCATGCCTGCCATATTCAATTAATTGACCACCCCCCGCTCCAACAGAAATGATGATTTTATCGTTAAAATCATAGAAATCAATCAGATTCCTCACAATTTCCAATACATCTATTGCCATAGAATATTACTTAAAACTATTTAAATTATCATGCAGGATACAAAACTAAAGAAAAAATAAATACGCCAAAACACTGTCAATTTGGATATTGAATAATTAATGACTTCCTTTGCATCGATTTTAGCATAATATAGATCTGTATAGTTAGTATATCTTTCGGATTACCTCTCAAGAAGACATTCTTTCTAGTATCACTAGTTTACGCTGAATAATATTTACGCCAAAGAAACATTACCCCTTTGAACAGATACTGGTTAATGTTATCATCAGCGGCATTAACTAATTCTTTAAGATGGAAAATAAAAGACCCCTCCAAAACAGGGGACAAAGGAACTTTGATTACAAAAAACCCACAAAAGGTAGATCATCAGGCAACGGACAAGGGAAAGGCAAATTACTAGATCCAAAGCTATTCGTAAAAAAAGGGATAGCACAAGAAGAAACAATACAAATACCAACCCGTTTGATTGAGGAGCTACAAATACATCCAAGCATCATTCGCAATCTCCTAAAAAAGGGATATAAGACAACAACTGAAATTCAAGATAAAACGTTAGAGGCAATACTTGAAGGTAGAAATCTTCTAGGACTTGCTCAAACAGGAACAGGCAAAACATCAGCATTTTTAACACCAATCGTTAACAATCTACTTCAACAAAAACCTAATTTTCAGGTTTTAATCGTTTCACCTACCCGCGAGCTTGCACTTCAAATCGAGGGTGAGTTTAAGAGTATTGCCAAAGACCTAAATCTTTCAAGCAACTGCCTTATTGGAGGCACAAGTGTGCAAAGGGATGTTATGAACCTAAGGAGACCAAGTCATTTAATTATTGGTACCCCCGGACGAATATCCGATATGATCCGCCAGAAGGCGTTGAATCTGAAAAACTTCAATGTACTCGTTCTGGATGAGTTTGACCGCTTGCTGGATATGGGATTCTCAAACGATATTCAGTTTTTTGTTGATGGGATGAGCAACCGTAAACAAACAATTCTTTTCTCGGCAACTGAAGAGAAAGGTCAAAAGGCGCTCATCAGCAAATTGCTCGAAAACCCAGTTGAGGTTCGCGTAAGAAGCGGAAATGTAAGCCCTGAAACTATCGATCAGGACATCATTAGAGTAAAGAATGGTGAAAACAAGATGGATGTCCTTGTTAGTATGGTTCGCGACAAATCGTTCGAAAAGGTTCTAGTATTTGCCGAAACAAAGCGTTGGGTTAGTAGAATCTGCAAAGATTTACGCCATGCAGGTATAAAAGCCGATGAGATTCATGGTAATAAATCGCAGAACTACAGAATCAACGCTCTCGACTCGTTTAAAAACAAAAAGATTCAGGTTTTAGTTGCAACTGATGTTGCTGCCAGAGGACTTGATATCTCAAATGTTTCACACGTCATTAACTATCAGCAACCGAAAAACATGGATAGCTATATCCATCGTATTGGAAGAACTGGTAGAGCGGGAGAAAGTGGAAAGGCATTTACATTTGTTAACTAGAAAAAGAAAATAATGGCAGGATCAAATAACCGCTTTATTAAAAAGCAAAAGACAGAACTACGCCTAAAAAAAAGGCAAGCGAAGGAGATAAAAAAGACCGATCGTAAAGAGAACTCTTCCGGAGGAGGATTCGAAAGCATGATCGCTTACGTAGATAAGTTTGGGAACATTACCGCTGAGCGACCTGTTGAGCAGGAAGAAATTAAGGATGAAACTGAGAATACACCTCTATAATCTAAAACCCTCAAGAAGAAAATTCTGGAGGGTTTTTATATAAATATGAGTTTAATAAATATACCTTAGTCTTTTACACAAATTATTGAAAATCCAAGTTTCTTGTTGCTAGCACTATTATCCGCCGCAGCTTGAAAATTTGCTAATGATAGATTCATAGCCGTTGATCCACTTTGAGTACTACTCCACCAATGGACAAAGGTTCCTATATACTGAAAGGTTCCATCTTCATGACTGCGAAAACCTGAAGGCATACTGGTGAAACCACTTGAATTTGTTGCTCCAGTATTTGGTGAACTCCAATGGCTGGTTCCTACTTCCTTCATTTTACCTCCAGCAATAGCTAACCCTCCCAGACAGTTTACAAGAGTTGAAAAATCGGCATTGGTTGGGATATGCCACCCTTCGGGTGCAATATTCTTGTTCCCATTGCTCGACGGATCTACAACGTACCAGTTATAAAGTAATCCTTTTACTTTTCCATAGGTATCATAATCGTTATTATAGCTACAGTAAGCAGGAGTAATCAGAGCAATCCATTCAGCATTACTAGTTATATTAGTAACTGGCTCTCCATTACGATACCTTGTGACTTTAAGGTTTTCGGCCATCCACCATTGATTGCCAATTTTTATTGTCTTATAAGAATTTCCTTCAACATCCATTATATTTCCAGTTTCGAATGCTGATGCAGAATCATCCTGTTTTTTGCAAGCCGTTAAAATCATTATTGATATAACGATTAAAAACACAGCACTAAATTGAGATTTTTTCATGGTTTCTTTTTATATATTAGGTAAATTTAGATAATTGGTGTAATTATTCCTGAAGTGCTTTACTAATGACCTCTTTGACTTAACATATGACATTCCTACTCTTAAGCAATAAAACTAAAAGTTAATTTCCTTAATATTATTCCATGATATATAAACCGGCTTAAGTACATTAAATATCAATATTCCATCATTACGATCGTCCAAATCGGAAGAATGCCCAAAATCAATTTGCAGATTATTTATCAATGTTAGGGTTGTATTTGAATTCGCATTCCTCCAAATTGATCGTATTTGCGAGAATGGAATTTCGTAGTATAATCCTTTCGTGTCGTAACCTGTAAGGTATTCAATAGTTAAATCCTTATACAAGTTAAGAGTAATATAATTGTTTCAAACTACAACAATCCAAACAGAGAGGTTTCATTTATAGATTCACTCTTCAATAAATTTATAGATGACTAAGTTTTGTTATTATAAGTTTCTCATCTTGGGTGACATTTAGGATAGTTTTATTTGAGTTTTTCTCAAGGTTAACAGATAAAATTGCACCACCTCCAATTTGAACTTCATATCTATCTTCATTTGAAAGTTCAATATTTACATATTCACATCCATTAAGTCCACCACTAATTTTATCTGTGGTTTTGTCTTTATTCTCTATTCTATACAAGATAGTTGTATTAATAAATCACTATTATCCGACTAAAAGGCAATTTAGTGTTTTAACGTATCCAATAGCCTCATAATCATTTGTTATTTGTTTTATTTCAATCGTCACCCCCCCTA
>JAYTVX010000389.1:0-5485 GCA_043743775.1 Bacteroidales bacterium
CTAGAATGTAACATATGTTACAACAATTTGTTTTTTTATATAATTCTTCAAGAATGAAAATAGAAACGTTTAGATTACTCCAAATGAATAGCCTCTTAATAAGTTACCAGTAACCAAAATTATTACCTTGAAATAATTGAATACCTCATATTCTGATGCATGTTTATTATTTTCATCACGTATTCAATACATTAATAAAACGTCATAACATAACTTTAAACATTGATGTAAATCATTCATTATTATTCCTAATGATTAAATAAAATACATAATTTCGATTAGATTTTTACACAACCGATTTATGAATCCTAGAAAATAAAAAGGGAGAAATTAGAAATGAAGAAAACTACACTTTTATGGATAATTTCAGGTATTCTGATATTCATTAATATCATATTTTACCTTACAGGCTTAGGTGGAGATACAGTCTTGCTTTATGTAAGCGATCTCCTTCCAATTATATGCTCTTTAGTAGCATCAATATGTTTAATTACTGCATTCAAAGGTTTTAAGGAGTACGACTATACAAAGATTGCTTGGGCAATGATTTCAATAGGAATAACGCTATCATTTATTGCCGAATCGCTATATGGTTATCAAGAAATTGTGTTAAAGACCAACATGAATGAGGTGTTTCCAACCATTGCCGACTATTTTTGGTGCATCGGATACATCCCTCTATTTGCTGGTCTATTTATGATGTTTCTCGGATATAAGAGGAGCGGATTCCCAATGGGTAGTCCCAGAGTATATATCATGCTAATTTTATCCTATCTAATACTTTTTGTAATTGTATCATACTTCCTACTTATCCCAATAATCAAAGATCCAGAAACGGAGGGACTAGCTACATTTTTCTACCTTTTCTATCCTATAGCCGATATCTTCCTCGTTGTGCCAGCAGCGATCCTAATGTATATCACAAGCCTTTTCGGCAAGGGATCCATTTCGAGGCCTTGGAAATACCTTGCCCTAGGATTTTTAAGCTTTGCATTTGCCGATTTGCTCTACTCCTACCTTAGCTGGCAGGATAAATATGGAAGTGGTAACCTGATTGATGTTGCTTGGCACCTAGGATACTTGCTCATAGCCCTCTCAGGGCTTTATCAAAGGGAATTAGTTGATGAATTTAAATAAGACCTTGGAATCATGATAACCTACAATAATCAATACACTCAAAAAGTATACACTCTTTTAATCCCCTTAGTCGGAGATTTTATGGCTCGAAGTATATTAAAAACACAAACATCAAAGCTGGGCTTAACCGAGGAAAAAATTACGAAGAAAGATCTCCCCAATTTAGCCGAAGGCATAAGAAAAGGGTTAATGGCATTCGTTGGTGGTGATGGAGCACGACAATTAGCAAGTAAAATAACAGCAATAACTTAATGGGGTTCTATATAGATATCTAGTACTAATAATCATTTTAAATGTTTTTTTTTCAAAGGAAGAATTTACACTGCAACAAGTTCAGTGGATCTTCTTCCTTCGCAATAAAACAACATTATCGGCATCCCAATCATTCCTTTTTATTACTTTTATCACAACTAACTTAAAGGGAATGCAAGCAGAGAATCGTCCTAACTCCGAAGTGTTTATCGATCTTTTTACTGAAATTGAACTAAAACTCAAGGAGATTAGTGGAGATACCTTCCACTCCAATTTTTCAGAACTTGTAAGAAGAGCACGCAACACGAACCCCGTAATTCACCAATACGCCAACGATCTTAGAGAGTATTCACAGCTAAGGAATGCAATAACTCATACCCGTAGGGAGAATTTCATTATTGCCGAACCGCACGACGATGTTGTAAAAGAGATACGACGTATCCGGAATATGCTTTACAATCCACCTCGGGTTTCGAGTATCATGAAAGCCCCGCTCTACTTCGCAACGCCAAAAACTCCAATACTGGAGGTCATGGAAACTTTTGCTAGCAAAGATTTTATGCGATGCCCTGTTATGAATGGGAATAAAATTGTTTGTATGATTACCGCAAAAACTTTAGCACGTTGGATTATCTCGAAACCCATTGATTTTCAGAACACAACTCTTGAATCGGTAGTACCTTATGCCGATCAGGATGATTACATAGTAGTTGGAGCAAATACCGATATCGTCTCGTTGGTTGGTCAATTTAAGAGTTCAATGCACAAAGGGAAATACCTCCAAGCAGTTCTAGTAACCCAAAATGGACACACAGAAGGACCTTTGGTTGGAATTTTCACGCCAAGTGATTTACCACGATTAATGGAAATGGTTTAAAAACAGTGACGAGTTAAAAGTGACAAGTGACAGAAAACACTGAACGCTAAACTCAGAACTAATTTGCAGAAAATAGAAACAAGCAAAAACTGATGAACACCCCATACTTCTCAATCATAGTCCCTACCTTTAATCGCCCCGATGAGGTTGATGAGCTTATGTTCAGTTTAACCCGTCAATCGTTCCGTGAGTTTGAATTAATCCTTGCCGATGGCACCCCTGATGAATCGTTGGTTAAGGTTATTGATAAGTACAGAGAAGCGCTACCAATACTCCATTTACATAGGCCTCGACTTGGCATTAGCGATTCGAGGAATCTTGGCTGTGAACATGCAAAAGGGCAATACTTCATTTTCCTTGATTCAGATTGCGTTTTACCAACAAACTATCTTGAAAACTTAAAGGCGAGTTTAATAAAGAATGGATTTGATGCTTTTGGTGGTCCCGATTCAGCAGACGACTCATTTACCCCATTGCAAAAAGCAATCAGTTACTCCATGACATCAATGCTCACGACAGGGGGTATTAGAGGTCGCAAAAAGCACGTGGGGCAATTCCACCCAAGAGGATTTAATATGGGGATTTCAAGAGAGGTCTTTGAAAAAACAAATGGTTACTCAAGCCTCAAATGTGCCGAGGATATTGAGTTCAGCATCCGAATTATTAACATGGGATTTAAAACAGGACTTATTCCAGAAGCTTACGTTTACCATAAACGTAGGACATCGTTCAAAGCATTCTTCAAGCAGGTTTACCGTTTTGGGGCTGCTCGCATAAATATCTATAAGTTATACCCGAATGAACTTAAGCTAACCCACTTCTTCCCTGCAGCATTTCTAATGGCAATAGCACTTCTATTACTAAGTCTATTGGTTAGTAAAAAACTTTTTATTGTAGGTGCAATTCTATTAACTTTTTATCTTGCCCTAATATTTATCGATTCCACAATAAAAAACAAAAGCCCTAAGATTGGGGCGCTGTCTTTATTTGCTGTTTTAACCCAATTTGGAGGATATGGAAGTGGATTTATTGCCAATTTCGTTCAATTGCTAATCCTTCGTCGGGAAAAATCTTTGGTATAATTTCGAATCCGGTTACCTTCAAAATTGATAACCTAGAGTATACTAGAACAGCCCACTCGAATAAAATCGGATGGGCTGTTTCATTGATATTTCAGATCGAGTATTTAATTACCTAATGGTAAGCACCCTATCAAACTGTACTTGAGAATCTAGTATGGTTGTAATATCAGTAACTAACGAATAAATTCCTGCTTTTCTTTTTCCAAGATTATCTTCTGCAATAAAGAATACCTTATCTGCATTAACCGAAACACTTGTAACATTATAGCCACTAAGAATTACTTTCTTGGTTAGAATCCCCCTTTTTACAACAGAAATTTTATCAAGTTCTCTAATTATAAAGTAGTCTCCATAAGCAAATAGCACGGCATTCTCAGCGCCACAATTCATACAAGCACTTGAACCAGGTTTAAAACCATCATTACAAATAATTGTTAATCTCCCCATAATATCAACAATACCTAATCCGTACATGCTTTGGTCTTGAATCCCAGTGCCTTGATTCATTATCGCTGCTCCATCTTTAAGGTAAAGATGCTCTCCGTTCCACATGGACACATCTGCATTAACACGTTGACCGTTAGCCATTGTAATAAGAGCATTCCCCTGACAATCATTTATCAATGCTTTATACTTGTTAAGAGCAACCATAACTGGTCCATTACAATCGTTAACGTTGTAACGTTCGTTTGTCACTGTGTTGAAAATTTGAAACACGCTACCGCCATGTATTATTGCAAAATTCCCTGACATCGACTGAACAGAAGGATTAGTCAATGTAGTTTGGAGTTTTGTTATCTCTTGACTAAATCTTCTGATTATAGACACATCGGAGAAAACTAAATCACCATTTTCATTCTCACCTTTTAGGTCTGCTTCAAAACTACTAGGTAATTTAAAAAAGGTGTTGTCTAAATAAACGATATATCGGTCATTATTATCCAAGGTAAGTATCAATCCATTGGAGAACGAAACAACATTTGTAACATTAACGCTATCAACAATAGGTGAAATATTTCCACCTCCATCCAGCTGAAATAGATTTGCGGTACCAGCAACTGTTGACACTGATGATTTTGAAGCATTTTTCGGTGCATCCTTTATCTGTAAAAGGATCGCTTGAGGATTTGAAAAATGGGGATTAAATACTTTCGCAGTTTCATTATTGTTTTCTTTTTTGCAGCTAAAAAATAACAATGCAAACATTACAAAACAAAATAATCTGTTAATTCTCATAATTTTAAACTTTAGTTAGGATTAGGTTCTAGATTAGATTCTCATTTACTCCTTGAATAAAAGGCTTTTACGAGTATTTTTTTATATTCTTTGCGACTTCTGCCAAAAAGAACACAAAACTAATAAACAATAACATTTTAGTTTGGCTAATCATAATATAAATTCGCCAAAACCTTATGTTATAGAACCTGTAAGATGTATTGGAAAAGGAGACTTGCTTTTTATAGTTCCTGTCTGCATTGATGCCGGCAAAACAGGGATTGAGCATTGTAAAACTATAGGTTATTCGGACTGGACAAACACGACAATCTTTTAAACTTTTTAACTCGTAAATAATTACACTTGTCAACTCAATGAACTATCTCGCCGCAAGCGGTCTAGGTATCTAAATGAATATTATTTCTTAATGCAGCAAGCTCTGAGAAATCGAGTTTACGAGACAATATAACCCTAGAGATCCCTCGACTAAACTCGGGATCAGTGATACATTAATTTTGTTTCACAAAATTAATGTCTTGCTGATTTAACACTCCTTCATTCTCTGATCGTACTTATTGCCCATGCCCGATTGAGAGGTATTTATTATTTCGATCAGATGCTGCTTAATGGCATGGAAGCATAAAAGATGTAGATCTTCGGTCATCTCCATGTCGTTCACAGGAATATGAATACAAATATCAACAATTGATTTTGCTTTACCTCCTGAGAATCCAACAAGAGCAATAGTTTCAACTTTTCTCTCCTTTGCCAATTTCAACGCCTTAAGCACATTCTCTGAATTTCCACTTCCCGAAATTCCGATTACGAGATCACCAGATTTGATAAAGTTCTTAAGCTGCTCAACAAAAATATCATCGTAGGAAATATCGTTAGCAATAGCCATTAAACCGGGGATATTATC